>JBJTNX010000076.1:0-8668 GCA_046074325.1 Sphingomonadales bacterium | reverse complement strand
ACCCAAGTTGGATTGGCCGTCGCGTGCTGGCTTTTACAAGATTTGGTGGATACGCCAAACATGCCAAAACTCGTTTCAATGCTGTCGTTGATATCGAAAACATGCCAGCAGCGGAGGTACTGCCATTTGCCACCCAAGGTGTAACTGCCCACTACATGGCAGAGGTGCTCTCACCAATTCAAGCGCACGACAAGGTTTTGATACACGCTGCAGCTGGGGGCGTGGGCAGTTTTTTGGTGCAACTGGCCAAATTAAAAGGCGCCACAGTTTTTGGGAAAATTGGCAAAGCTAACAAAAAGGATTATCTGCTTTCTTTAGGGGTTGATTTCCCGATTAACTATAATGAGGAGCCGTATACAGCGCAAATTCAAAAGGTGCTGGGAAGCGAAAAACTAAGCGTTTCTTTCAACGCAGTGGGGGGTAGAACAGCCAAACAAGACCTTCAAATGCTCGGGCCGGGTGGCCGACTTTTTTTGTTTGGTGGCGCTGATTTAGGCACCCGAAAAGGCCTATTTGGCAAACTTTCATTTCTGTGGGAAATGGGCCTTATCTTGCCTGTTGGCCTCATGATGCAATCCAAAAGTTTGCTCGGTGTAAATATGCTCAAAATTGCTGACGAACAACCATTGGTTATTCAGCACAGCATGAAGCAAATGCTCGAATTGTATGCGCAAGGGAAAATCATCTTACCGCATATCAATTGTTTTTCGCAATCAAAATTCTACGATGCCCACGAAGCTTTAGGGAATGGGACTACCACAGGAAAGGTGGTGGTTTTTTGGGATTAAGCTTTGGCTTTGAAAAGACCCTTTACAAAGTTGAAAATGGGCTTGCGAAACAAAAATAACAGGATGAGGTAGGGGATCAGCATTAAGTATAAAATACCCCCATTGATATTTCCAGCAAAATTGTTTTCGTCGAGGCCATGTCCTTGTTCGGCAAGTAGCTTACATTGTGAACATTGTGCTGAGAAATTTTGTATTCCGCTTAAAAGAATAACAACAAGAAAAATACTACGCTTCATGGCCTTAAATTACGTTACAAAATTACGCAAGATAGAATCCAAATCAAAATCTTAATTTTGTGCTATGCGCATTTCTGTTACTCTTTGTTTATTTGGCCTTTTGTTCGCAGTTGGTTGTAAGCCTGGGCCCCAAGAAACCAAAAAACAATCACTAGATCAATTGCTGGCAGCACATCCAGATTCAGTCCCTCTTTTGATTCAAAAAGGAAACGACTTAATGGACTCACTGGCATTTGATAAAGCCCTCACATTTGGCGCGAAAGCCTTTCGCTTAGATTCTAGCAACTTAGAAGCGCGTATTTTATACGCTGAGTGCCTGATCAATAAACCCAATCGGAGCGCCGACGACATCTTTCGTGCCTTTACGATGTATAGAAATTTGGTAGTGAAAGCGCCAAAAAATGTCAATGCACTCATCGGCCTAGCCAACACGCTTGTCATGTTAAATGATCACGATAACGCGTTTAAATACATCAATAAAGCATTGCGCCTCGATAAAAACAACCGCGATGCGTACATCCTTAAAGGTACCATTTATAGAGAAGAAGGCAATCTCAAATTGGCCATTTCTTCTTACGAAACTGCAGTCCAGCAAGATCCTGATTACTACATGACTTACTTACAACTAGGTTCTCTTTACGAGTACCAAGAAAATCCCATCTGTATAGAGAAATACATGACGGCCTACCAATTACAACCCAAAAACATCGAGGTTATTTACGCATTGGCATTTGCGAAAGAAAAATTTGGTGAAGTGAAATCTGCACAAAGACTTTATCGCAAAATGACGAAAGTAGATTCCACCTTTGCCGACGGTTATTTTCACTTAGGCTACTTAGCGCAGTTTACTTTTAATCAGCCAGATAGCGCCATGTTTTATTACAAAAAGGCGGTAAGAGTCAATTCGCAACACATTCCGTCCTACCACAACATGGGTTTGCTTTATGAGGACCGTAATGACCTAGCAAATGCGTTATTTAGCTACGGCAAAGCATTAAAAGTGGATTCTACATATCAAATTTCCAAAGACCGCGTCAACGTTTTGCGCAAAAGAATATGAGAAAAGCACAATTAGTCAGTGAAATACTCGGAGAATTTCTCTTTCCAATTTTAGGTTTTCTATTTTGGGGTTGGGACCTCTATTTTATTTTATTGTTCATCCTTTTCGATTATGCCATCCGCCTTTTGTTTGCTGTCTACAGACCACAAACAAGAAGCTTGCAGCATTTGCTTCGACCACTCATCTTCTTTTTAACTTTCGCCGTAACTAGCCATTTTTACATGGTGCTTACCGAGCCAACATGGCGTTTTGTAACGGCGTTGTCTGACTTCTTTTGGTATGCGGATTTTTTTATTCCACAAGGCTTGCTTCTTATTCCGTTGTTGGTTTACACCGAAAATTCACGCCAAAAAATGGAACTCATGACAACAGGCGCTTTTGATGCCATTAAACAAATAAAAAAGACGGGCGCTCGCCTGCTTTACGGCACGGTCATTTTTATGCTCATGTCTATTTGTTTGGCCCTCTTATCTTGGGAAGAAACGGTAGAAATCACCTTCTTTTTAGTTGCTTGGTTGGGGCTCATTTTGCTAGAGCACAAAGACGCTTTTTTAAAGCCTTAAAATCCCTTATTTTTGTTGTTCACTAGTATTATGGCAAAAGAACAACTCCTCCTCGACAAAAGACAAGCACTCCAACAAGGCGGTGGTGCAGAGCGCATTGAAAAACAACACCAACAAGGTAAATTAAGCGCCCGCGAACGCATCTCGCTCTTGTTAGATGAAGGCAGTTTTCAAGAAATTGGTGCGCTCGTCGAACACCGCTCGACTAATTTTGGTCTTGACAAACAAAAATTTCCTGGTGACGGCGTCATTACTGGTTATGGTACCATTCATGGCCGTCTGGTTTATATCTATTCCCAAGATTTTACCGTTTTAGGTGGTTCTTTATCCGAAACACACGCTGCCAAAATTTGCCGTATCATGGACATGGCCATGAAAAATGGCGCGCCAATTATTGGCATGAACGACTCAGGAGGCGCGCGTATCCAAGAAGGTGTAGTTTCATTGAGCGGTTATGCCGATATCTTTTTTAGAAACACACGCGCTTCGGGAACCGTTCCGCAACTTTCTTTGATCATGGGCCCTTGCGCTGGAGGTGCTGTTTATTCTCCTGCCCTTACAGACTTTATTTTCATGGTAGAAGAAACCTCTTACATGTTTGTTACTGGTCCAAATGTAGTAAAGACCGTTACCCACGAAGAAGTCAGCTCAGAGGATTTAGGTGGTGCCAAAACACACGCAGAGAAATCAGGCGTCAATCATTTTACAGCCGCCAACGATGTAGAATGTATCCGCAAAGCACGTGACCTCATTACGTATTTGCCACAAAATGCAAATGAAGAGGCGCCGCTTACGCCCGTATTTCAATTTTCGGAAGCAAAAAACAAGCAAATCGCGCAAATTTTGCCTGAAAATGCCAATATTCCCTACGATATCAAACGCGTCATCGATTGCTTAGTTGATGACCATAGTTTCAGAGAAGTCCACGAAGACTTCGCCAAAAATATCGTTGTGGGTTTTGCGCGTTTAGAAGGACGAACCGTCGGTATTGTGGCCAACCAGCCAGCGGCGTTAGCCGGCGTTTTAGACATCGATGCCTCTCGAAAAGGTGCACGTTTTGTGCGTTTTTGTGATGCTTTCAATATTCCTTTACTTGTTTTGGAAGATGTCCCGGGCTTTTTACCCGGAACCGACCAAGAATGGCGTGGCATCATTACTCACGGTGCTAAATTACTATATGCGTTTGCTGAGGCAACGGTACCAAAAATTACCGTTATCACACGCAAAGCTTATGGCGGTGCCTATTGCGTTATGAATTCAAGAAGTTTGGGTGCAGACCTGAGTTTTGCTTGGCCAAGCGCGGAAATCGCGGTAATGGGTGCAAAAGGTGCGGCAGAAATTATCTTTAAGCGAGACATCGCGGCTGCAGCAGATCCGTCCGAAAAATGGCTTGAAAAAGAAGCTGAATATGCCGATACTTTTGCCAATCCATATCGGGCCGCTGAACGCGGTATTATCGATGAGGTTTTATTGCCCTCTGAGACCCGTTCAGCCTTGATTTCAGCATTCAGAATGCTCGAGAAAAAAGCAGAGGCACTACCTCAGAAAAAACACGGTAATATTCCGTTGTAAATTTTACTTGAGTTAATTTATTGTAAAAAGGCAACCTTTATAGTGCCTTTTTCGTTATAATCAAGCTGTTAACTCTCCAAAAATAAGCATGATAGACTACTACCAAAGCAAAACACTTTCTCTCCTTCGCTTCGTTTTAGCAATTGCTCTTGTTTTTGGGGGTATCCAATACTATTCAGCACAGCTGGTTAGTCCGTTTACGATCAGACATCAAACCCAACAAAAAGGAGGTATTCGCTTCATTAGCAATGTTTCAGTGACTTGCAACTCATCCACAAGTTGCGCTGCTGCACAAGCCCAAACACCCCCAACGGGCACCGGTCAAAACAATAGTTACACGATGTCTTATGTGGACATTGATACAGATCCAACCACTTTTATGTCCTCTAGTGACAGCTTAAATTTGCCGAATTGTTCTGAAATCACATGGGCCGGATTATATTGGGGAGGAAAAATCACGACCTCTACTTCCAATTATGTGAATCGAAGCAACATCAAGATCAAAGTCAACAACGGGTCATACCAACAACTCACCGCAGATCAAACCATTAACAATACCACAGGCGCGGTGTCGTATTTTTGTTTTAAGAACATTACCAGCATTGTACAAGCTGCAGGCATCAAGGGCCGCTTTACGATTGCCGACCAAGTTCAGCAGGTCAACAGTTCGAACTTATTTGGCGGTTGGACCATCGTTGTGGTGTACAAAAATATTTCTGAACCCTACAAGAATTTAACCGTTTTTGATGGTTTGGCGAATGTAAGTCAAGGAAGCGCTTCGAATACGGTTACCATCCCTATTTCAGGATTTTTAACCCCATTATCTGGCGCTGTTTCTTTTGAATTAGGCGTTATTGCTTACGACGGTGACCGCTCCCAGACAGGGGATCAACTCTTATTTAATGGCGTAGGTACCAACTATGTTCAGGTCAGTGACGGCCTGCACACCGCGACCGACATGTTCAATAGTACCATTGCTTACAACGGGGTCCTAACACCTTTTAGAAACCCAAGTTACAACAACACGTTGGGTTACGATGCAAGTATATTCATCCCAAATAATGCCACTCAAAATTACTTAAGCAATGGCGCAACCTCTGCAAACATTCGCGTCACAACTACCTCTGAAACCATTCTCTCTCGTGTAATTACCTCAGCAATTGATATTTACGAGCCCGACCTTCGGGCCACAGTTTTTGTGAATGACCTGAACGGCGGTTCTGTTATGCCAGGCGATATCCTCGAGTACACCGTTTCTGGAAAAAATATTGGTTCAGACGTTGCGGTCAACTGCTTTATTACAGACACCCTCGATATCCGAACGGATTACGTTCCGAATTCACTTGTCGTTTTGAATGGTCCAAATGCCGGAGCCAAGACAGATGCTGCAGGAGATGACCAAGCAGAGTATGATGCCGCAAATCGTTTTGTCAAATATAGAGTAGGAACGGGAGCTACTGCGAGCAGTGGCGGAAGTATGGTTAATTCTACTACGGATAGTGTTCTCGTCAAATTTCAAGTACAGGTATCCAATGATTGCCTTATTCTCAAGTGTGACTCCACGTTAGAAAACAAAGCATACATTTTTGGTACCGGAACGCTATCAGGCAATACGGTAACCAATAACGGAACTTCCGATGTCTACGATGCCTTTGGCTGCCCTACATCTGCCAACAATGAGGTTACTATTTCAACAGCGGCGTGTCCACCAGTTGATTTTACTTTTAGCGGTCCGCTTTGTCCAGGTGACACCCTCTTTCTGAGCACGCTCAATTCCACTTGGGCCAATTACTTTTGGTCGGGGCCACAAGGCTTCACTTCTACTGTCTACAATCCATTTGTTGCAAACATCGGAACAGTGAACTCGGGAGTCTACGAGCTCGATGTTACTTTCAACGGATCAACCTGTTTGTTTAGTAACATTACAAATAGTATTGTAGTCAATCCTGAGCCAACTATTTCACTCGTATCACTAAATAATGTTTCTTGCTATAACGCAGCCAATGGTAGTATTGCAACGAGTGTAACAGGGGGCTTACCAATTACCTATCAATGGACTAGCGGGCAAAACACACCAACTATTTCCGGTCTGAGTCCAGGACTTTTCACGCTTCAAGTCACCGATAATTTTACCTGTGAGTCAGACACAAGTTTTACTATTACACAACCGGACACCTTAATTGTTGCACTTCAAATTACGAGTGATTACAACGGTCAAAATATCTCTTGTTTTGGAGCCGCAGATGGCAGCATTTCAAGCACTGTCACTGGTGGAACAGCACCTTACACTTATTCGTGGAGTAATGGCGCCTCAACTACCTCTTTGGCCAACCTTCCAATAGGAACATATACCTTGACCGTAACGGATGCAAACGGATGTGTAAGTTCTTCGAGTGTGACGCTTACACAACCACAAGACATCGCTTTGACCGCAAGTCCAACTGCAGTTTTGTGTTTTGCAGGAACAAACGGAGCCGTTTCAACAACACTCTCCGGGGGCACACTGCCCTATAATTTACTTTGGAGTAATGGGCAAATCACACAAAACCTTGCCAATTTACAAGCGGGCACCTATGAATTAGTTCTAACCGATGCTAACAACTGTAAAGATTCCATAGAAACCGTTGTTACGCAACCCGCTCAACCCCTTTCAGTTACCCACACCCAACAAGATGTGCTTTGTTACGGTGACGCTACCGGTTCTATAGACATTACTGTAGTCGGTGGAACGCCAACTTATGCTTACAATTGGTCATTTGGCGCAATTTCTGAAGACATTTCAGCTTTACCTATAGGCACTTACAATGTTCAAATTACGGATGCCAATGGCTGCTTGATTACCTATGGCGCTACCATTCAACAACCTGTTGCTCCGTTGTCCATGTCAGGTCTTGTGACACCAATAGCTTGTTTCGGAGACAACATAGGTGCTGTAAATATTGCAGTTTCAGGCGGAACTGTTCCATATAGCTATAACTGGAACAATGGCTTGGCCCTAACTCAAAATATCAATACGCTACCTGCCGGCACCTACAGTGTATTGGTAACAGATGATCACCTGTGTACGATTACGCAAACGTTTGTAGTTACCCAACCGCAGGCACCTTTAGCACTTTCCGAAACACACCAAGACGCCGGTTGCTCTGGTCCTGGATCAATTGACCTTACCACTTCTGGTGGAACAACACCATATTCTTATTTATGGAGCAACCTCACCTTTAATGAAGATGTAAATCCAGCCCCAGCGGGCGCATACACGGTAGACGTTGAAGATGCAAATGGTTGCTCAGCAACCCTGTCAGTAACCATACTCAATTTGGCAGTCCCTATTTTTACCTCAATCACCGGAACAAATATCTTGTGTCTCGACGATTCAACTGGAGCTATAGATTTTACTGTTACCGGGGGTGTTGCACCTTTTAGTTTTTCATGGTCAAATGGCGACACAACAGAAGACATCAGTGGTATCCCTGCAGGGACTTACACCGTAACGGTAACGGACGCGAATAATTGTGTAGAGTTAGATAGCATTACGCTTACGCAGCCCTTGACTTCCATGACCATAACCGAAACCCACACCAATGCGAATTGTCTAGACTCTATAGCAGGGTCAATCAATGCAAGTGTTACAGGCGGAACACCAGGTTATACCTACCTCTGGAATAATGGCGCCACAACACAAGACATAAGTGGCATTCAAAATGGACTTTATGTGCTCACGGTTACCGATGCAAATGGCTGTCAAGAAGCTTTGCCAGTTCAAATTTTGGACCCATCAAATACGGTAATGGTTGCAAGCACGGTTTATCCTGTAAATTGTTTTGGCGGTGCCGATGGCTGGATTGACCTCACACCTTCTGGTGGTATGCCGGGTTATGTTTACGACTGGGGAACTGGGGCCATCGAACAAGATATTACCAACCTTGCGCCGGGTCAATATTACGTAAATGTAGAAGATGTTTTAGGTTGCGGTATGTTCTTGAGTTTTAATGTGACGCAGCCTGTTGGCCCACTTACCATCAACGGAACGGTCTACGATGTTGTATGTTTGGGCGATACAAACGGTATCGTAGATTTAACAATTACTGGAGGCACCAGCCCTTACAGCTATCAATGGAACAATGGCGCTACTACGCAAGACATCTACGACCTCAGTGCTGGCACTTATTCTGTTATTGTCACAGATGCGAATGGCTGTACAGCCTCTTATTCAGGCATAGTTACCGCACCTGGCAGTGCGCTAGCCGTCACCCTCTATCCAACTGCTGCCTTGTGTTTTGGCACGCCAACGGGCAGTGTTGATTTGAGTGTAGCTGGCGGCGTTCCAGGCTATACGTATAGTTGGAGCAATGGCCAGACGACACAAGATTTAAGTGGTGTTGTAGGAGGTCAGTACACGGTAACGGTCCAGGACGACAACGGTTGTTTGTATGCGGACACAGTTATAGT
>JBJTNX010000075.1:0-5885 GCA_046074325.1 Sphingomonadales bacterium | reverse complement strand
AATTTTTGCCCACCAAAAAGCAATTTATGGTGTTTTCGGCCACACTCTCCGACGAGGTGGCTGGTTTCTTAGAAAATTACCTGATTTCTCCAGTACGTGTGGAGGCCGCAAGAGCTGGTTCACCGCTCGAAAAAATTGATCAGATGGCCTACCAAGTACCTAATTTTTTATCAAAAATAGAACTATTACATGCCGTACTCGAAGAAGCTACCGCCGAAGCAAAGGTGCTGGTATTTGTTGCTTCTCGGGCTTTGGCCGATTTACTTTATGAAAAAATAGAAGACTCTTACGGCGAATCTTTGGGCATCATTCACTCCAATAAAGCGCAGAATTTCAGATTTGAAGCCGTTCGGGCTTTTCAAGAAGGGCGTATTCGAATTTTGATCGCTACCGACTTAATTGCCCGCTGTATTGATATTACCGACGTCACGCACGTCGTCAATTTTGATTTACCCGATTTGCCAGAAAACTATATACACCGCATTGGCCGAACCGGTAGAGCTGCGCAAAATGGCATTGCCATTGCATTTGTCACCGAAAAAGAGCAAGCGCATCTTTCTGCAATAGAAGCTTTTATGCAAAAAGAATTGCGCTTTACTGCAGTTCCTGATCGCGTTGAATTCAGTTCAGAATTACTTGAATTTGAAAAACCGAAAACAGATGTTCCGGGCAAATTACTGAAACTACCCAAACGCGAGGTTGGGCCTGCCTTTCACGAGAAAAAAGAGAAGAATAAGAAGGTTAATGTGCGCTACAACCACAAAAAAGCGATGCGCGAGAAATACGGCAAGCCCAAGAAAAAAGGGTCTAAAAAGGGTTAAATTCCTTTGAGTAATTCGTTGTACAAATCATTAAACGAAATACCTCCTGTTGTTTTGGTTTGCGACAACTGCTTGAATTCCACCAAAGCCCACAAGACGAATTCCATCAAAAATGGCAAATCCTGAGCAGCCACATTTGGTTGATACGTTTGCAGAAAGGATTGCAACGGCGTAATACTGAGTAGTGCTTTGTCGTGGGTTTGGTTGCTTGCTTCATCGGGCAATTCAAAGGCATTTACCGACTTGAACCATTCAATGATGGCGTCATACGGTGTAGACTGCTCCTGTTTTTTGAGCTTCTCAATTTTAGGAAAATAAGTCAGGAACAACGTTTTGGTTGCCTCGCTGATCAATTGATTGGCCACAAATGCGCTGCCCTCCTGCTCTCCTTCGTAAACCAACTCAACCTTCCCGGTAATAGCTGGAAGCATACCAATTAGGTCACTGTACCTGACCGTCGTTTTCTTTTCATTGTTGAGAATAGACCTGCGCTCGGCGGTACTCACTAGGTTTTCATAGGCAGTGATGCTCATGCGGGCACTCACGCCGCTTTTGTAATCGATATACGGGCTCTGGCGCGCCTCAAAAGCAATTTGCTCTAAGATGTCCTTGGCAAGTTCTGGCACATATACCTCCACCGCGCGTTGCGTTAATTGCTGGGCTTCTTGAGCCGTAATTTTTTTGGCCGTTTTGATATCTGCGGCGTAGTGCGTCAGGATTTGTGATCCGATGCGGTCTTTGAGCGGTGTAATGATACTACCTCTGTTGGTGTAGTCTTCTGGATTGGCCGTAAATACAAATTGTAAATCGAGGGGCAAGCGCAGTTTAAAACCCCGTATTTGCACATCTCCTTCTTCCAAAATATTGAACAAAGCCACCTGAATACGCGCCTGCAAATCGGGCAACTCATTGATCACAAAAATACAACGATTGGCACGCGGTATCATGCCGTAATGAAGCACGCGTTCGTCTGCATAAGACAGCTTGAGGCTTGCCGCTTTAATGGGGTCGATGTCGCCAATAAGATCTGCAATGGTAACGTCGGGTGTGGCAAGCTTTTCAAAAAACCGCTCTGTTCGATGCAACCAAGTGATAGGCGTGGCGTCCCCTTTTTCAGAAAGTAGATCAAGGGCATACCGACTTAAAGGATTGAATGGGTCATCATTGATTTCACTGCCTGCTACTACAGGAATGTATTCGTCCAGTAAATTCAAAAGCAAACGCGCAATACGGGTTTTACCTTGACCGCGCAAGCCCAGTAAATTGATGTTGTGCTGGGACAAAATAGCGCGTTCGAGCTGCGGAATAACGGTTTGTTCATAGCCATGCATATTCGGAAAAGTAGCTTGGCCTGACTGCAGTTTTGCAATAAGGTTATCGCGCAGTTCATTTTTGATGCTTTTAGAGACATAACCAGCTGCTTTGAGCTGACCTAAGGTAGAGATGGTTGCGTGCATTGCTTTATTTAATTCGTTTTTTTCTATTCGATTGATAGTCGTGAAAGATCATTTCGCCAAGACCTTTGAGCCCTGTAAAAAATGCTTTGCCGTTATTGGATTTGGTAAATTCTTCTACAAAAGATTGCAAATAAGGGTCGCGGGCAATCATAAAAGTGGTAATGGGTATGTGCAGCTTGCGCGCCTGCGCCGCCATATTGTAGCATTTTTCGACAATAAATTGATCGAGCCCATTGCTGTTTTTGTAGTATTGCCCGTCTGGCAAGCGCAAACAACTCGGTTTACCGTCGGTGATCATAAATATTTGCTTGTTGGTATTGCGTTTTCTGCGTAAGATATCCATAGCGAGTTCCAGACCGGCAACGGTATTGGTATGATACGGTCCTACGTTGAGATAAGGTAAATCTTTGATTTGAATTGGCCAGGCGTCATTGCCAAAAACCAATACGTCGATGGTATCTTTTGGATAGGTCGTTGTGATGAATTCCGCAAGTGCCATAGCCACTTTTTTAGCCGGCGTGATGCGGTCTTCGCCATATAGAATCATGCTATGACTGATGTCGATCATCAGGACCGTACTCATTTGAGATTTGTGGTGGGTGTCTTCCACCACAAGGTCTTGTTCATTAAGGATGAAATCCGAAATGCCATTTTGAATTTGGGCATTTTTGATGCTCTCAGTCATGGCAATGCGCTCCAAAGCATCTCCGAATTGAAAGGCGCGGTATTCACCTGTGGCTTCATCTCCTTGCCCGATTTTTTTAGTGCTGTGTTGCCCCCTCCCGCTTTTGCGGATATTGCCAAAAATTTGTTCCATGGCATTTTTACGCAAAATGCGCTCGGTTTTGGCCGTTATGGCCAACGGACCCTTCCCATCAGGTTGGATTTCTTCTTTGAGGTATCCGCGTTTTTTGAGTTCCTCAACGAAATCGTCAAGGGTATAGTCGGGGGTCGTTAACTTGTATTCTTCATCAATGATTTTAAGCCAATCGAGTGCTTCGTCGACATCGCCAGAAGTGTGCGTAATGAGCTCACTAAACACGTCAAAAAGCCGCTCAAACGGCGTTTGATCCGGGGCTTCAAAAGGTTTAAAAACGTAACTAGATTGCGCCATGAAGCATACTTTAAAGGATAAACAGCACCGACCAAAGAAAGTTTAGTCTGCGTAACGTTTTTGGAAATTTACTTCTTTCGAAGCATTTCCAAATAGAGCGCCTCCACTTTGTTTCGGGCCCATGCGGTACGGCGCAAAAAGACCAGGCTCGATTTGATGCTGGGGTCGTGTTTAAAGCAATTGATATTGATCTTAAATGCCAGGTGCTCCCAACCGTAGTTCTCGACGAGTTCCTCTAAAATTTGAGCCAATTTAACGCCGTGAAGTGGGTTATTGGGTTGTTCTTGCATGAATTATTGCTTTTGCAATTTGTGGTAAGATGAATAAGAGAGCAAGAGAACACCAAGTACAAAGAACGGAATGAAGGTCTCACCATTGAAACCATCCACTGCGACAAGACTAATTGCTGCAAAAATAAAATCAAAAACAAAACCAGCATAAGCCCATTCTTTCAGGGTTTTTGGCACTTGTGGAACAATGAGAACTAAGGATCCGAGGACTTTAAACACCGTTAAAGCCACACCAAAGTAAGCGGGGTAGCCTAAATGCGAAATACCTTCTTTGGCCATTTCGGTCTGAGAGGTTAATGCAGGCATGAGGCCTTGAAACAAAAAAATAAGTGTTGTACTGACCCAGTAGGTAATTTTTGTAGTTTTCATAGACATGGATTTGTATCAAAGATAATTCATCCCAATCAAACGAAGTTTGTTTACTTTACATTTATAGCCTAAATGCGAACATTTTGGTACACGCAATGTTCTATAATTGTTTCAGAATTGACACTTTACACATGCACTTTCAAGAAATTACACAAACACAGCAAGCCTATTTTCGCAGCCAGCGCACCAAATCAACTCCTGAAAGAAAGGCGCTATTACAGCAATTCAAAAAAATGCTTGTCGAAAACGAGCAACAGCTTTACAAAGCAGTCCATGCTGATTTTGGCAAATCCGAGCACGAAGCGTTTTTGACTGAGGTAGCCATTTTGATAAAGGATATCGAAGAAGCCCAGCGCTCCTTGGTCAAGTGGACCCAAGCGCAGCGTGTACCAACCAATTTAGTAAACTTACCGGGTCGTTCATTTATTGTACCGGAACCATTAGGCGTTTGCCTGGTTATCGGCGCATGGAATTACCCCATACAACTCTCGTTAGCGCCAGCAATCGCGGCTCTCGCAGCCGGTAATACAGTCATTTTAAAACCCTCAGAACTCGCCGCCAATTGTGCACAATGCATGGCCGATTTGGTGGCTCAATATTTTGATCCGGCTGTTTTTACGGTGGTTCAAGGTGGCGTCGAAGAAACGCAAGCTTTACTTTCTGAGCGCTTTGACAAAATCTTTTTTACAGGGAGTCCGGCAGTGGGCCGGGTGGTCTACCAGGCTGCAGCCAAACACCTGACCCCCGTTACACTCGAACTCGGCGGCAAGAGCCCTGCGATCATTACCCAAAGTGCCAACTTACAAATTGCTGTAAAGCGCTTGGTTTGGGCTAAATTTCTCAATGCAGGCCAAACTTGTATTGCACCGGACTATGTTTTTGTACATGCCTCCGTTTACGATACCTGTTTGGAACTTTTCAAAAGCCAAATTGCAGCCAACGATTATCGGCTCGATGCACACAACTACGTAAAGATCATCAATGAACGCCATTTAGCGCGTTTGAAAAACCTAATTGATCAAGATAAAATTGCTTTGGGTGGGCAGATCGATGCGTTGAACCGCGTTATTGCACCTACCCTACTTAAAGATGTGCAGTTGTCTGACGCCATTATGCAAGAAGAAATTTTTGGTCCGTTGCTTCCGCTTATCAAGTACCAAGATTTTGAAGAAGTCTTGCAGTACATCGAGAACAACGAAAAACCGCTATCGGCCTATTTGTTCTCCAATGACCCAGCCGAACAAAAAAATTGGGAACAACGACTATCGTTTGGTGGTGGCTGCATCAACGATGCCATAATGCACATCACCAACCCCAATTTACCCTTTGGCGGCGTCGGACAGAGCGGAACCGGAAGCTACCATGGCAAAGCAGGTTTCGATACTTTTTCACATTTCAAATCAGTTTTTAAAAAGCCAACCATTTTTGAAGTACCTTTGAAATATCCGCCTTATACCTCAAGTAAACTGGCCTGGATCAAACGCTTACTTCGCTTTTCATGAACCCCATTGCAAAATTAGCCGGTGTCGGTAAAGAATACCAAGTTGGAGACCAAACAATTGTGGCGCTGCAGCCGGTCGATCTCGAAATTCGTTCCGGTGAGTTGCTACTGATTATTGGTCCTTCTGGATCTGGCAAAACCACCCTACTTTCCTTATTGGGCTGCGTCATTTACCCATCCTATGGTCAACTTTGGGTCAAAGACCAGCTCATCAATTCACTCTCTTCCAATGAGCTAGCCGCTTTGCGCTTGAATACCATTGGCTTTGTTTTTCAGAGTTTCAATCTGATTGCACCGCTCAATGCCCTCGATAACGTCATGATGCCGCTGCAG
>JBJTNX010000074.1:0-5676 GCA_046074325.1 Sphingomonadales bacterium | reverse complement strand
AAAATTTGGATGACGCTTCCATTTGATAGCTTTTCGACCAGAAATGATCCATTGTTTGGATTCGGATAAACAACGATTCGTTCGGCATTTAGATTTTGTGTGTTGTTGGTAACACAAACTCCTGGATAATAACTACTCACTCCATAATAGTAAGTGGCCTCACACGCATTCTGATAAGTGACAGAATCACAACCACAAACGGGATCTATGGCGCCTTGGCAAAAGACGCTTACATCGATCTGGCTCGAATCAATACAACTCAAAAAGATAACGGTATCTTGCAAACATGCACTGTTGCATTCGTAAGAAGAACTAAAGAATGAACTTTGGTAATTGATGCCGTCACTACCAATCCAGCCGCAACCCGACAACACCACACAACCCGAGTCGGTCAGCGCCCAACCCAAAGCCATATCGCACAAACCGAAGTCAACGCCTAATGGAATAACATCACAGGTGTCGTTTAGGTCTTTAGTTTCGTATGACGGCCAGTCTGGCGTTCCTTTGATTGGCCAATCTTGTGCAAACGAGATCAACGGAAGTAGTAAAAGTATAAATACGATTGTTTTCATTTTGATGAGGAGGTTAAAACTTTTTCGACTGAATCAAGCACGGCGCTTATCACCGTATTTACCTGTTCATCAGTAAGATCGAAATAAACGGGAAGGGAAATTTCTCGTGAATAAGAATCAAAGGCTTGGGGGTAGTCAGTTATTTGGTATCCCAAGTTTTTGTAAGCAGTGAGTAGGGGTAAGGGTTGAAAATGTACATTAACCGCTACATCGTGTTCAAAAATTTCTTGAATAATGGCATCTCGTTGTGCTTCAGTACAATTGTTTATTCTCAATTGATAGAGATGGAAGGAGCTGATCTTATTTTCGTTTGTTGAAGGCGGCAACTGTGCCCAAGCATAAGAGGCAAAAGCACTGTTATATTTTTCAAAAATGGCCTCTCGCCGATCTAAATTTTCTTGGTAACGATTCAATTCGATGAGTCCTATAGCGGCTTGAATATCGGTCATATTGCATTTAAATCCGGGCTCCAATACATCATAGCGCCATGCACCTTTCTTGGTTTTAGCCAAGGCATCTTTGGATTGTCCGTGTAGGATTTTGATATTGAATGTTTTGTAAATCTCTTCGTGGTCAAATCCTTCGGGCAAGTTAAATGAAATAGCACCACCTTCGGCGGTGGTTAGGTTTTTAACCGCATGGAAAGAAAATACGGTGATATCAGCGATGCTACCCACGCGTCGCTTGTTGTAAAAGGCACCAAAACTATGCGCAGCATCTGCCGCAATCAATATGCGTCCGAGTTGTGCTTGTTGTGCTGAACTGGGATTAAATAGGTGTTTTTTATCGGAAACGAGTTGGAAAAGCGCGTTGTAATCACAAGGAAAGCCCCCGATATCAACAGGCATGATCACTTTCGTTTTGGCAGTTATTTTAGCTGCAACTTGGGTCAGGGACATATTGAAGTCAGCAGCATTCACATCTACCATTACCGGTGTGGCGCCAGTATGCAATACCACATTTGCACTGGCACAATAAGTATAAGCCGGAATAATGACTTCGTCACCTGGCCCGACACCCCACCAGCGCAGCAGTACTTCCATTCCGGTGGTCCAAGCGCTAACAGCAATGGTTGTTTTGGCGCCGCAATATGCGCTTATTTCTTTTTCGAATTGTTTGGTTCTAGGCCCAGTAGTAATCCAGCCGCTTTTGAGTGCTGCGGTAACCTCGTCAATAACGGCTTGGTCAATTCTAGGTGGAGAAAACGGAATCATGAGATCGATGTTAAATGGGTGTAAAAGGAAGCGGCAATTTGGTCACGATTGAAGTGTTTGCTGACATAGGCCCGTCCATTCCGACCGGCCACCTCAATGGCGTTAGTGTTTGCAGCAAGTTCAAGGAGTACGTCGACGAGTGCACGGACATTTTCTGGTTCAAAATACCACCCTGCCTTTGCATTTTCGATAAAATGCTGACGGGCCTCACCGTCTACGCCTAGCAGTAAAGGCACTTCCATGGAAAGCGCTTCAAAGACTTTAGAAGGAATAGCGCCTTCAAAGATGGCTAATTTTTTAAGCGGAACAAGTGCTACATCGATGTCTTTCAAGACGGTAGGCATTTGCGTTTTTGGTACAGGATCTAGAAAATACACATTGGTGAGATCAAGGTCTTTTTGAAGTTGTATTAATTTGGATTTTTCCGGACCCACTCCTTGGATAATAAATTTCAAGTGCGGCAGATTTCTAACTTCATGCGCGGCGTGTAAAATCACTTCTAATCCCTGAGCATAGCCGATGATGCCGCCATAAAAAAATAAAACATCTTCTTGGCTAAATCCATTTTGGCGGCGAAAAACACCTGCTTCAAAATTGTCTGGGTTGTAAAAATCGATATTGACACCATTTGGTAGCCAGTATACCGCTTTGTGCGCAAAACGGGTCGTGATATCGTTGGTGATGCCTTGCGTTTGCCCTGTGATGAGCGCTGCTTTTTGATAACATTTTGCCTCGAGTCGGTATGCCATATTGAGCATCGTTTTGTTGTTTACAATGCCGAGCTTTTCTGCACTTTCCGGCCAGAGGTCACTCACATTAAAGATGAGTTTGGCTCCGAGTTTCTTTGCCAAAGCCATAGCGCTGTAACCCAAGAATAGGGGCGGGCTTTCCACTAAAAGAAAATCAAATTGTTCGAGTTTTCTTCCGCGCCAATACGAGGACCACACAAAGCTGAAGTAATTCAATAAGCGCGCAATAATGCCCTTTGAGCTCGAGATATATATCCAAGAACGGTGCACAGCGATTCCATCTATTTGTTCTTCCCGATTCTGACCGTTTCGATAAGCATGTTGAATTTCCATTTGGGGATAATTCGGCAATGCGGTGAGTACCTCAATTTGAGCCCCATAGGCTTTAAGTCGAATGGCTAATTCGTGGAGCCTGTTTTGCGGCGCACCAATTTCAGGTGGGTAATATTGGGTCAAGATGAGTATTCTCATGTCGTTTTAGAACTTGGGTAATGATACCAGTTAGACGCAAATGCGCAAAACCAACACATGAAAAATACAATTCCGGATGCGCGTTGTAGCATACTTTCAAAAATACAAAACACCAAAAATACGGTGGCAAAAAGAAGGGGCGCTTTGGCTTTCTGAAAAATGGCTTTTCTAAAAAATTGAAAAAGGATGAGGCCAAAGAGCAATAGGCCAAGTAAGCCTATCTCATTGCAAACCTGTAGCAATTGATTATGTGGATTGAATTCTTTCTTTGCTTGTTGCGGGTAACCCCATTTGATCAATTTGTCTTTAAATGCTGGCTCCATACCACCTAAACCAAGTCCGAATGGATGCGTAACGACTTCTTGAATACTGGCTGTCCATAAAATAAGTCTGAGTTCGTTGCCTTGTAACGGCTCTTGTCGAGACTGAACAAATTCATTTGGCTTGGCCACGAATTTTTTTGTAAAACCGTAAGCATTCAAGGCATCGGCTTTGATTTCTGGACTTTGAAAGGCCAGGGTAACGCCAATGATAAATAAAGCAAGTCCAGCAATTGAACTCTTTAGCAAGCCCCAAGATTTAGAAAGTGAACTACCGATGTAAGCCACAAAAACAACCACAAGTGCCAAGATTCCGGCAAGCGTACCTAAATGAACATGCATGAACGTGAAGAGGGCAATTACTATCCAGGAAACCCAGCGCGGCTTTTCAGCAAACCAAGCTATTTTTTGGTAGAGTAAACCGATGACACTAAAAATCAAAAAAGCCGAGAAATAAGATGGATGATGCACCTGAGAAAAATAGGTTGTGCTAAAACAGCGCACACTCGTGCCCAAAGTCAGCTGACACATAATGGCGTCATAGTAAGCAATGGCTATTAAAACAAGACAAGCCAAGGTGTGCGCTAACCACATTTGGGCAATAGGCACTGGCTTCTTCCATTGAAAAGAAAAAACCAGCGGAAAGGCAAGTAGGGCTAATTTTCTTTCAAGTGCAGCTATATCGGGTGTTTGCGCCCAAAACAAGGAAAGGGCATAAAGCACAAAGAATGCCATCCATAGCATTGTTAATTTTGAAAGCTTAAACTGATTTTCTTGCCTGCGCTTCCCAATGAGTCCGAGTATGAGCAATAAAAGGAGCAAGGGTCCGGCTAGTGCTTTGAACAACAACCACAAACCACAAAATGCGATCAAAATAAGTTGATATATGCGTTCTGTTTTAAGCATGGAGATCGAGATAAAACTGCCGCAGTTTGAGCGCCTCTTGTTGCCAGCTATATTTTGTTTCAAAACGCTTTCTGGCAGCTTGACCCATGGCTAATGTTTGGGTTGGATTGGAGATGAAATCATTTAAGGCTTGGGTAATTTCCTGAACGTCTTCAGGGTCCACAAAGCGGCCACAAGTTTCTTCTTGAAGCAAGGATTTATAGAGTGGAAAGTCGCTGGCCAAAACAGCGCAGCCAGCCGCCATATATTCAAACATTTTGATTGGATACGCCTCTCTGTAACTAGGCGTTGGATGCAACGTCACAATTCCAACTGTGCTTTTTTGTACAATTTCCTGAATTTGAGTTCGGCCCACTTGCCCATAAAAAGTCACTTTTTTCCAAGCGCTACTCGCTTCTAATTCTGCCTGAAGGATAGGATCGTCAAAACTACCAGCCAGATGAAGGTGTCCGTCTACTTCTTTCATTGCAAGCACCACCTCTTTGATGCCGCGCGAGGCATAAAGACCGCCTATATAACAGAAGTGATTTGCTTTTTTCAGGGACCAGTCCGGCGCAGGGAATTCTTCAGGAAGCGGGAAGTTTTGGATCAGCACCACTTTTGGATTGGCTTTCTCAAAGCGCGCACAAATAGACGGCGTTACCGAGATAATGCCATCTAGTCGGCGGCTTATACGTTTTTCGTAAAGGGCATAAACCAACGAAATCATTTTTCTAAATAACCATGGAATCCAGTATTTATCCATGATTTGCTTAGGTACATCTTCATGAGCGTCGAAAATCACTTTGGCGCCTGTTGCTTGGAGCGGCTTGACCAAACGCAATAACTCTGGGTCGTGCAATTGATAGATAGCTGCATTCACGCGCAACGCTTCTCTAAAAACGAGGTCTACAGTTTGCAGTATTCGGATGCGACGCTGTGTGGTATTGGCTTCAAAACTATGAATATGAACGCCGTCTTGAAGGCGTGTTTGGGTATTGGGAACAACTACATGCACCTCAAATTCGCTAGCCATCGTTTTTGCCATCTTGTGAAAGATCCGGATATCGCCATCGAGATGAACGCTTGTAAGGTGGCAAATGCGAAGCGGCTTGGACATAGTATTATTACGATTTTTGTCGTAAGAAGAGAATGAAAAGAATGAAGCCCCACCCACCGCTAAATAGCAGCGTGAGTAAAGAACCGGAACTCAACAAAAGTAAGGGGAAAATCTGAAGACTAAAGGCCAAGGCTGGCTGTGTTTTCCTATGTAAATTGTTTAAAAACCAAAAGAAAATGGCAAGTAAAAATGCAGAGAGCGGAAGGCCCCACCATCCAAAGTTGGCATAGCCACGCATAAAATGAGCGGTATTCACACTGCCTTTGATGCCTTGTTTGGCATAGGTTGGGTAAAATAGCGGATACAATTCCAGGTTGTAGTCCTTGGTTGCTTGGCCAATCAACT
>JBJTNX010000073.1:0-10585 GCA_046074325.1 Sphingomonadales bacterium | reverse complement strand
GTTTTGAGCACTTGTTTGACATCAGGTTGAGCACTTACTTTTTCTTTGCGCTGCTCGGATTCTTTTTGTACACCTATCAAAAATTGGTGTACCAAGTTCTGCAGCTCAATCAAAACCAAGCTTGGTTCGGCAACAGATATTTGAGGTTCTTTTTACTTGCGGCTCCCTTTTCAGTTCTGATCTTCGGAGCGCTCAGCTGGATGAATGTGCTCCCTCTTTTAATCATTGGTATTCATATCATTTTTGAGCAGGTCAATCATTCATCTTGGTATAAACTCAGCAGTCAATTACTCATTTTGAGTGTCAATGCAGCGGTGCTTGCTATTTACTTACAAACGCTTCAGGCCAATAAAGACAAAGAAAACCGTAAACTGTTTGCACAACAACTCGCCCTAGAGCGCAATATCAATTTAGAACTGGCCTACGCGGAAATTGCGCCCAATCTCAGTGAAGAAAAATGGCTTCAATCAGACTTCGATTCGCTGCGCAAACAATTTACAAAAGTAGGTTTTGAACACGTACTCACACAACGGTTCTTGAGTGGTATTTGGGATGGTTTTGACATAGATGCAGACTTGTATGACTTGGCCGAAAAGCCTTGTTTTGGTGCCGATAGTACTCGGTTAAAACGGCTTCAAAATTTAGTGAAAATACACGGCCAACCATCTGACATACAAGATGGAATTTATTTTATGCCGCACGAAGAAGAAGGTCTAAGTTATGTTATTTTACTTCGAATTGGTTCTCAAAGAAATTTAGCAATCACCCTCGTTTCCAAGCGCATTCCAGAAGAAATTGGCTTTCCAAGATTACTCATATCAGATCAGGCCGGTATTTCAAGTAGTTTAGAACAATACGCCATCGGTAAGTACGCAGAAGGTCGACTCATTCATCAGTCAGGTAATTACAATTACCCCTTGCGCCTTGTGAATATCAGAGCCAATGCCAAAAAGCAATCTTCTTTCGAAGCCAGCGGTTTCACACACGTAATAATTGGTCAACACACAGGGTCGGCTATTGTGATTTCTGCACCACAGCGCACTTGGTTTACCAATGTTACCGGTTTCGCTTTCCTTTTTGTTTTTTGGGGGCTCTTATTATTGTTACACAATATCTTTCGGGCGCTTTTTCATCAACAAAGTGCACAATGGTCCTTATCTTTTAAAGTACAGTTGGCATTCCTGGTTATTCTGGGACTCTCGTTATTTTTATACGGTTTAGGGAGCTCTCTGTTTATAGGAAAACAATTTGACAATTATACCCAACAAGCACTCAGAGAAAAACTTGATGCCGTCCAAACAGAGTTAAAAAATCAGACCCATCAACTTGACACCCTAGATGCAGCAGCAATAGGCAAGCCGCTCGAAACCAAACTGGCAAAATTGTCTAGTGTTTTCAAAACCGATTTATTTGTCTTTGACAGCGATGGTTTCTTAATTGCGTCATCAAGACCCAAACTTTTTGCCTATGGACTTATCGGTGAACACATGAATCCCGATGCTATGGATGCTTTAATTGGAGCCAATCAAAGTTATTTTTCTCACCAAGATCAAATTGGTGCACTTACTTACAGGAGCGCTTACTTACCAATTATCAACCACAAACGACAACAAATTGGTTTTATCAACCTACAATTATTTGGACAACAAGAAGCTTACGAACAACAAATCGAGAATTTTTTAAAAGCAGCAATTAACGTCTTTGTGTTGCTTTTAGCCATTTCTGTTTTTATTGCATTGGTAGTGAGCAATTGGCTCATCGGACCACTACAAGCTGTGGCAAGATCCGTGCGTACATTAGAATTCGGTAAGAACAATCAAAAAATCACCTACAATAACCAAGATGAAATCGGCCTACTCGTGAAAGCGTACAATGAAAAATTGGCAGAACTAGAGCACGCTGCAGGTCAAATTGCACGTAGCGAACGCGAAAGTGCTTGGCGCGACCTCGCCCAACAAATCGCGCACGAAATTAAAAACCCACTTACGCCAATGAAACTGAGTATTCAACATCTCTTGCGTAAGATTGAAATGCATGATGCTGATGCGCCACAACTTGTTCAAACCGCTCTGCCAGGGCTCATCGAGCAAATTGATGCCTTGGCGCGAATGGCCAATGAATTTGCCCGGTTTGCCAAGCTTCCTGAACCCGTTTTTGAAGCAATAGAACTCCATGCATTTATTGAACAAGTCCTATTGTTATTTGATGAGGACCAAAACCGCGTTCTACGCTACACCAAAACAGAACCAGTATGGATTTTGGCAGACAAAGACATGTTCAAACAAGTTTTCCATAACCTACTGCTCAATGCCAAACAAGCCACTGATTCCAGGCCTAATCCATATATTGAGATCAAAATAACAAGTACATCCACACATGTAACTATCGCTATTCACGATAACGGAATTGGCATTTCAAAACAAGAACAAGACAAGATTTTTACGCCTTATTTCACGACCAAATCATCGGGCTCAGGGATTGGTTTAAGTGTTGTCAGACAAATCATCGAAAAACACAACGGCCAAATTTGGTTTAATAGCGAGGAGGGTGTTGGAACGGTCTTTTATGTCAAATTGAACAGGAATACTTAACGCTTTATTTTCGATAAGGCGTTAAATCATAAATCTGAACGTTGCCGCTTTGGTAGAGTGGGTACGCTAAAAAAGATTGTAAATCTGGATGTTGCACATCTTGCTTCAATACAAGAAGCTTTGCCGCCCCATTTTGAATGAGTTTGTGTATCTGCGGTACAAACGCGGTATTTCTATCTAAACTATAATTTGTGTATCCTATACGGTCAATTGCCGTAAGATGCACATTTGCATAAGGGTCTGAAAAGCAAAACACGGTGTCGTTAGATGGTACGATTTGCTGAATTGCCTTTTTTTGTTTTTGGAGCTGCCCCAAGGTTTCTTGATGATTGAAGTAAAACCAACCCCAATTTCCTTTGATAAATGAAGAAATAAACGGTGTGTTCTTTACAATCACATTTTGATTCCCTGCTGCGACC
Organism: Sphingomonadales bacterium; assembly: GCA_046074325.1. Lineage (GTDB taxonomy): Bacteria > Bacteroidota > Bacteroidia > Flavobacteriales_D > Crocinitomicaceae > UBA952. Next base: position 7,575 of record JBJTNX010000073.1, on the reverse strand, counting down.
TGCGTAAAGGAAAGTGTATTAAGAAATATCAGTGCCAAAAATATAATTTCTAAGGGCTTTTTCCACCGTTTTATTGATTTCCATTCAGGCTGATCATATAAGTAAGCTCCAAAAAGAAAAAGTGGGAAAAAGAGCAGTTCAATGAAGTAATAGTCGTGCACCTCAAAAACCCAGAACCATAAAATAAGATATGCCACAAGCCCGAGTGTGCCGATCCATAAAAAGTGCTTCACGTATGTACTTGTATGCTTAGACCACAGCAACCAAAAATAGATGCCTATAAATACAGGCCAAGTAATCAATGGAAATATTTCGCGACTATGTTCAAAAAATACCAACTTAGCAATGCGCCAACGCTCTGCTATACTTACCTCCCAAATTGGACGTATCGTGGTTGAAAATATTGTTGAACCATAATGGGCATTGTACTGAATGGCGTATCGATACCAAATAAAAGTAAACCCAAGTGCGATTAATACCCCCGCATACATCAAGCGCACCTTTCGCGTTTGAAGACTTATTCGGAGCTTTTTACTAAACAGGCGTTCGGAAGTATATGCGCCATAAAATGATAATACAGCAATTAATGCCGTAATCTTTAGTAAAAGTGCCAAGCTTAAAAAGATAGTAAAAATCGCAAATGCCCTTTTTTCTTCTTTTTGCCAAAAACGGTAACCAAACGAAATGGCCAACAGCAAAAAAGAGAAAGAGAAAACATTTGGAAGCAAGGTATCAGCATAATAAATGAGCGCCGGAAAAGAAAATATAAACCCTATAAAAACAAGCAACTTCGAATCTGATTTAAACACAGATTGAAGCAGTGGCAATAAACTTAAAATCGAAATAATTAAAATCAAAACTGAAAATAATTTGGCTATCCATAAATGATACCCCGTTAATTTCCATATTTGACCAATAATAAAGTATACAAGCGGAAATTCAGCCGCTGCATTTTGATTTGCAGAAGGTGAAATCCAATTTGTTTTGGGCTCAAGGAAGGAGGCGCCTCTGAAATACTGAATGGCTTGCGTCAAAGAATCAGATTTCCTACACTCGTGGATAGGTAGAATTTCAGCAAAAAAATGCTGCCAACATCCATAAACAACAGAAAGTATTAAAAGTAAAATAACAGCTTTTAGCTTCAACACATTTTGACTTGAATTCATCCCCTAAAGATAAACGCTATTATCGAATTCCAATACGCAATGTATATACCACTTCAGATACAACCGGTTCACCTTGTTCATTCTTGGCAGGAATCCAGAGCGGCATTTGCAACGCCGCTTTGGTCAACAGAGGTTTTAAAATCTCTAATTCAGATGAGGTAAATCTGAGGAAGGTCAGTTCTCTAACCTGTCCTTTTGTATCGATAAGTAAGCGGAAATAAATTTTACCTTCCACCCCGATTTCTTCAAGATATTTCCATTCCGGTGTTATGACTAATATGTTACCTAAAAATAAACCAGCGTCTTCATAGTTTTTGCCAAAAACAGGATCTTTTGCCGGAAAAAGCACCATACTATCACGTATTGTTTTGGGCGTTGAGGGCAGACTGATCGGCTCTGGCTCTGGAATATATCCCGGTGGATCTATCGGATAAGGCACTGGATCGTAGGGATCGTATGGGTCATAGGGGTCATAAGGAGGAAGTGGTTCGGGTGCAATAAAAATAGGCTTGGTGTCCGAATTGTATTTTTTAGTGGATAAAATAGGATTATTTAAAGGGCCTTTCTTTGACGATTGCGTTTTCAAGTCATGGTTCCTTAGCCGACGATTGGCATTGTTGCGCTCTTGACAAGCAAAAAACAGCAATGCGATTACCAAAATAAGATGCTGATTTGACTTCATTTAAATCCTTTAGAACAAAGAACGCACAAACAATTGAATCCTTACCTTTGTTAGACTAAAAAAAGAAAATGCAGCGTTATTGTCTCGACCCTTTTAAGCGAACACGTGTCAACACCAAAGAAGTGCAAATAGGAACACTTCGCTTGGGGGGAGATAACCCCATTCGGGTTCAATCCATGACCACCACCGACACCATGGACACCGATGGCTCTGTAGCACAATCTATACGAATGATTGACGCTGGTTGCGAACTCGTTAGATTAACAGCTCCCAGTAAAAATGAAGCCGAGAATTTAAAAAATATCAAAGCTGAACTTATTAGAAAAGGATACCATACGCCGCTGGTTGCCGATATCCATTTTACGCCAAATGCCGCTGAAATTGCGGCTAAAATCGTTGAAAAAGTCAGGGTAAATCCCGGTAATTACGCCGACAAAAAGAAATTTGAAGAAATCGAGTATACGAACGAAAGCTATCAAGCCGAACTCGACCGTATCGAAGAAAAATTTACGCCGCTGGTTTTATTATGCAAGGAACACGGCACCGCAATGCGCATAGGAACCAACCACGGTTCGCTTTCCGATCGCATTTTAAGTCGCTACGGTGACACCCCTGAAGGCATGGTCGAATCTGCCTTCGAATTTATCCGGATCTGCGAAAAACTACATTTTGACCAACTCGTGATCTCCATGAAAGCAAGCAATACGCTTGTCATGGTGCAGGCCTACAGACTGCTCATGGCCAAAATGCTCGAAAATGGTGTTGTGTATCCGCTACACCTTGGTGTCACTGAAGCAGGTGACGGCGAAGACGGCCGTATTAAATCAGCTGTTGGCATTGGCGCACTTTTAGAAGATGGCTTGGGCGATACCATTCGGGTCTCCTTGACCGAAGCCCCCGAAGCAGAAATTCCAGTTGCGCAAAAACTCATCGGAAAATACAATCAATATCAGCCGTTTATATTTGAGCTTCCAAAGGCCGAACTAAACTATTCACCTTTCTCGTATGCACGTCGTGAGAGTGCTTCATTGCACAATATTGGCGGAAAAAATGCGCCAATTGTTCTCGCTGACCTCTCGTTTGTGGAGCAAATTAAAACAGCGCACTTTTTTGGTTTTGGTTACCAATATAGCATTCCCCTCGACAAATGGAATATACAAGAACAAGCGGCAGACTACGTTTACATTGGAAACAACGAACTTGATTTTGAAGTTCCTGGCACGCTCGGCGTGATCGTTGATTTTGATTTATGGAAGGTGGCATATAGCCAAAAAGCAGGTTATTATCCGCTCATCTTAAAAGAACAACTTCCTGAGGTAGCAAAAGATCAGATTTGCTTTTTGCCACTTGAAGCCGAAGACGCCATTCCGCAGGAACTAGCTGACAACCCAAATGTTTGTATCATTCTCAATACCAAACAGGACAATAAAACACAGCTGTATCGCCGCTTCTTCTTGGAATTACAAACTAAAAACTGCGCGCATCCTGTTGTTTTATCTTATCAATATCATACAGATGAGCTTGAAACCTTCCAACTTTACTCAGGGGCCGATGCTGGCGCCTTACTGATTGACGGTTTCGGTGATGGTCTGTGGCTGAATGCAAACCTTGGTGCACAATACATCAATTCCACATCCTTTGGAATACTTCAAGCAACCAGAACACGCATTTCCAAAACAGAATATATTTCTTGCCCATCTTGTGGTCGAACTTTATTTGACTTGCAAGAAACAACAGCCAAAATCCGACAGAGAACAGCCCATCTCAAAGGTCTGAAAATAGGCATCATGGGCTGTATTGTAAATGGGCCTGGTGAAATGGCCGACGCAGATTACGGTTATGTGGGCACAGGTCCTGGGAAAATCAACTTGTATAAGGAAAAAACAATTGTCAAACGCAATATTGAAGAAGAACAAGCGGTAGAAGCCCTTGTTGAGCTCATCAAAGAATACGGCGATTGGCAAGAGCCCCGCGTTTAAGTATTTTACCATTAAAAATCAGGTGCACAACTCAACACCATCCATTCATTGCTATTTGGGTGGTAGAATCCCAATTTAGCTGCATGTAAATAAAGTCTATCGGCTTTTTGACCATATAAGTCATCGCCTTGAATTGGGCAATTCAAGCCTAAATGATGTGCACAATGTACGCGTAGTTGATGTGTGCGGCCAGTATGGGGAATCAATTGTATACGCGCTTTGTTGTCATCTATTTCTAAAATTTGATACGTGGTATGGGCGTAACTTCCATGTGTTTCACACACCAATTGCCGTGGTCGATCATCTAAATCTACCCTGAGCGGTAATTTAATGTCTCCCGCTGAATCAACTGGGATTGCTGTAAGGATGGCAATATATTCTTTCTCTACTTTTCTGAGGACAAACTGGCGTTGTAAACGCTCGTGCATGAGCTTGGTTTTGGCTGCCAACAAAATACCAGAGGTCGACATGTCCAGACGATGCACCAATAAAGGCCCTGTTGCTTCAGGATACTTTCTTTTCAAATCCTCTAATGTGTTTGGTTGGGGATGTTTTCCTGGCACCGAAAGATAATCTGGCGCTTTATTGACCGCCACAATATAGTCATCTTCATAAATGATGTCCAGTGGTTGAGGTGGATGAACCGCAGTAATTGGATTGTCGTCAACGGCTAAACCCTTTAGCATGTGCCCAAGAATGGGCTCGCACTTGCTTTTGCATGACGGATAAAAATGCCCGTGTATGCGCACTTCTGAATCTGGGGACATTCCCCACCAAAATTCAGCCATACAAATGGGTTTGAATTGCTGCAAGTAGGCATATTGCAGCAACTTGGGCGCCGCACATTCCCCAGCGCCAGCTGGCGGCGAACCAGCAAAAAGTTCCAGAACATTTTTGTGTTCGCCCAGCGCATTCAAAAAAGTATAGCGCTCAAATATACGGCGCTGTAAATCTGCGGAATGTGCCGCACGTCGCTGTCGTAAATTTTCTATTTGCGCTTTTGCTTGATCTAATTTTACTTTTGAATTGGCGATTTCAATTTGGGCCATCTTCTTTATTTCTTTCAGCGCTCTACTTTCATGCATGCTTTGTTGATCGAGGATTTTTGAAAGCGCTGCGTATTCGTCGGTGCCCGGCACCAATTTTGCGCGCTGCTCGGCCCTGAGGGCTTTTGCGCGCTGGTTATTTTGCAAATTTTGAGATATTTTTTCTTCCCAATGTAGTTTGATACGCTGAAAATCAACATACAAGGCCTTTATTTCAGTAGCTGCCTCTAATTTTTCTAGCTCCAAGGTCAAGTCGTTGATCTCAATTTCTTCACGTCGGAAAAAACCTTGTGCTTCCAGTAAATCAAATACTGGCGGAACAAAACCTTCATGATCATTTGAATTGCCAAGTTTGCCAGAAAATGCCGCCAGGTAACCGAGTACGCCACTTGGATCAGCAACCACCAATACACCAAACATTTTTCCGATTGCACCTGCTCTTTGCTGCCGTCCTATTCCAAAGTCATGGCCGAAGACCTCTGTTTTTAAGCGCTGTTGCAATAAATCTACAGCATGCTTGGCCAACGGATGTACATCGTAATAAAACGGAAAAGTGAATCGATTGGGCAGATCCGTATTTTGAATTTCGGATTCAAAAGGAATAAACATAAACAAAGGTCAAAAAAAAACGCCCTCGTTGGAGGGCGTTTCTTATATCTTTTCAAAGAAATTATTTGATCACAACATTTTTAGTTGTTGTCAAACCATCAACAGTGATTGAAACAATGTAGCTTCCTTTTGCAACATTTTCAGTTGAGAAAGAAACAACTTGTGTACCGTTCAAGTTTTCTAAGTTCTTAGCAGCAATTACGCGACCTTGAAGATCCATCAAAGCAACAGCGTAGTTGTTGTTGGTAGCTTCGAAAGATACGTTTACTGAAGAAGATGCAGGGTTAGGATATACGTTCATAGCAATTGTAGCCAACTCATCCATTCCTAATGCACCTGTTTTGAAAGCACGTGTGTCCAAAGAAGCGAACTCACCACCAGAAGCAATAGTTGTACCATTTGCATCTACTAAAGAGTAAGCACCGTTTCCATAAGAACAGCAGATACCGTCACCGTATGAATCATAGATCTCAAAAGTGTAGCATTGGCTAGGGTTCAAAGTAACCATTTGCGGAGCTTGAACAGTTTGACCTGCTTGACCAGTTGTCATGTCTGCCCAGTTACCACCACCTTGTGCTACAGTAGCACCAGCGCTGTTCTTGATAGCCCAAGAAGTTTCAGAAGCATAGTAGTCTGTGGTGATGTTTACAGTAACATACTGAGAAACTGCGTTCGCTGCAGAAGCGATTGTAGCGTTCACCCCGTTGTTTGCTGCAGAAGCATCGCCAGCTGTTGTAACTGTTACAGTCAATGCGCCACCAGTAAAGTTAGCAATTGGAGAACAAGTTACGTTTGCTACACCATAAGTTGCAAGGTTACCACTGTAAGTACCTGTAGAAACAGTTGTACCACCTTGGGTGATCGTAACTGTTGCAGCAGTAAGTGCAGAAGTACCGTTGTTCTGGATTTGTACTGAAGGTGTGTATGAACCTTCACAGTGAACCAAAGAACCTGTATAACCCAAAGCAGCAACATCAGAAGGTGCAGATGCTGGCGGAGGACAAGCAGAAACAGTAGCATACAATGCTGCAGCACCTAATTGACCCACTTCTTCTACGATGCGGTTAGGGCAAATACGGTAGATTGTTGGAAAATAAGCGATGTTGTAATCGTTGTTAATTTGGTTTGCCAATGCAGACGCAGGGTTTGCCATTGGGAATTGAACTTGGTTTCCGGCTGTTGGCTCAATCCAGTTGCCAATTGAACCAGCTCCATCGAGCATGGTAGCATCGGCAGTAGATCCATCACCTTCGATCCAGATTACCATAACATCGTCAGTTGTAGATGCAGAGACACCCGGTGCACCTGCTGGGCCGTGTGCAGCATAAACATCTTCTAAAGCACCGTTGAGGTGGTAGTTCCAACATGGACCACACCAAGTAGCAGAAACGTCTAAGAATACAGTGTATCCTTGGTCAAGGTAATCATACAATGTGTATGAACCATTGCTAGTAGAACCAGCAGTAGACAACCAAGACTGGTATGCAGTCACGGTAAAGTTTGGAGCAACGCTACCTGGGGCAAGTTGTGCATTTGCACTAACACCAGCAAGAAGCATAGCAGCTGAGAATAATAGTTTTTTCATGCGTTAAAATTTAAGTTTGTGTAAATATAAAGAAATTCCGCTCAAGGAAAAAAATACGAGGCCAAAAAGGGGGATTTATGCTATTTTTTTTTGAGTTGTTCTTTTACAAACAACTCGATGGCAGCAACCATGGATGGGGCTTTCGGGTGCGGCGCATGGACGTCAAGGCGCAAATTGTTTTTCAATACAGCATTGGCCGTTGTTGGGCCAAATGCAGCTATTGCCGTATTGTTTTGCTTGAAGTCAGGGAAATTTTTGAATAGCGATTCTATTCCGCCTGGGCTGAAGAAGACGAGCATGTCGTAATAGACATCTTCTAGATCGGATAGATCTGCAGCAACTGTTCTGTAGAGAACAGCTTTGGAAAATGGAATATTGTACTTTTCTAAAGTAAGGGGAATGTTATCGCGAAGGATATCTGTACAAGGCAACAAGAATTTCTCGCCTTTTTGTTTTTTCATGAGTTCTGCTAACTCATCTATTGTCTGTTTACCAAAAAATATTTTTC
>JBJTNX010000072.1:0-5677 GCA_046074325.1 Sphingomonadales bacterium | reverse complement strand
CCGGACGGTAGTAATTGCCACCAGTTGGTGATCCGGTTGTTGGATCAGCCTGTGCGTAGCTGAACATAGAGTCTGTTACAGTGAAGGTAGTGGTCAATACGTTATCCGCATTGTAGTCGTCAGCAGCACTTAAAGTTAAGGTATAAGTAAGCGTGTAAGTTCCTGCAGGGTAAGAAGCCAAAGAAAAGTTTGGCAAGCTAGATGCGCCACCAGGAATGACGTCGAGGGAGTCACCAGCTGGAAGACTGATGCCAGATGCTGTGTTGTCATAAACGGTTGCACCAGATGGGTTTGTGATCTTAGCGTTCAATGCCATACCTGTTTGCGCTTGGTTACCATAGTTGTATACGCGTGAACCCAAATCAAAGTTAAATTCGGTTCCGTTCTGCGCCAACTGTGAAGGAATCATGGCTTGGCGTGGCAATAAAGTAGCTGCACCAGAAATACCACCATCGTTAGGGAACAAACCTGTTTTGTTACCTAAGAACATGACAACTGGTCCGTTGGCCATTTCAGCGATAAGCGCCAAACCGTCAGTGAGGTCAAGCATCACAACTGGAATAGTTACGTTGGCTCCTTGTGAACCTGCGCCCATTGCAATAACTTCACCTGGGTTGCGGTTTACAACGATTACACCGACCGCACCAGCGTTTTGCGCGTTAAGTGCTTTGACACCGAACTCACAGGTATTGCGGAATACAACTGCAATCTTACCTGTTAAGTCATTGATGAGTGGGTTACACCCTTCAGCAGAAATCGGGTTACCTTGTGCGTTGGTACCGGTAGAACCGTCGTCGACGATTTTGAGGGTATCTTGAACAAAAGTCCCTGGGATGTTAAAGTCAGGAGTTCCCCAACCGCTTCCTGGATCTGCCCATGTGTGGGTATAATTGGCAACGATGCTTTGCGGCGAGATTCCCGCTGCAATCACCTGTGCGTAGGTAGTAGCGCTTAGCACCACTGCACTGATTGTAAGTAAAAGTTTTTTCATAGTTGATTTTTTAGATTTGGCCTAAAGTTAATGAATTTTAAAAAACCAACAAAAATCAATGAATATTTATCAAAAAAGGGCGCTCAAGCGCCCTTTTTCAATGAAAATTTAGATTTTTCAATCAATTTATTTAAACCAAATAATCAAATGGTAGAATATTGCAGCCAATAAGCCACTAACAGGGATCGTAAGAATCCAGGCCCACAATAAGTTGATGGTAACCCCCCAGCGTACGGCACTAAGACGCTTGGTGGCGCCCACCCCAATAATTGAACCCGTGATGGTGTGTGTTGTCGAAACTGGGATTCCGAACTGAGATACCGTAAACAGGGTGAGTGCCCCTGCGGTTTCGGCGCATACACCTTCCAGCGGTGTCACCTTGGTAATCTTAGTACCCATTGTTTTGACAATCTTCCAACCACCCATCAAGGTTCCAATACCAATCATCAAGTAGCAACCGAAAGCCACCCAAAAAGGCATAGTGTCGGAATGAACTTTTGTTTTGATTTTATGACCTTCTAAAAGTTCACCAGACGCTTGGTCTATATATTCGCCAAAAATACCAGCATACTTGTAGTTTTTATTGATCGTTTTCTCCAAGAAGATCGTATCGTTTGTCTTGGCATCACAAAGTGCGTCTCCAAAAGTATAGATCTCGATTTTATGCATTTCTTCATCAATCGCTTTGAAAGAAGGCGCACCTTGCACAGCGGTTAGTGTTTTGCCATCTTCTGCATATAAGGAAGTACCTGTGGCAGCATCGATGATTTCTTTGTGATCAATAAAGTAAACTTGACCATTAAGTTCGGCAACCTCGGGCTTGAACTTGTGTTTTTTACCCTCTGCATCATCGAATTCAATTTGCATGAGCTCTGTGATTTGTAAGTCTTTCGGTACGGGTTTGTCAAGTTTGCCCTCGCGGCCCATGTTGCCGTATACCAATAACGCAGCACAAATAATACCCATTACTTTCTGAGAATCTGCTCCACCGTGACCCAAAGAAAATGCGGCCGATGAAAGCAACTGCAATTTCTTGTGCATATTGGCTTCTTTGAGTGCAGATGGTTTTCTGCTACCATGCGCAATTTCAAACCAAATGTAGACAAGAATGAATACAGCAATCATGCCGATGACGATATACATCATGATGGGCTTCATATCAATGTACTCAATCATGTATTCCATGACGGCAATTGTAATGCCAGAGAGCGTTAGGATAACAAGCATTTTTTTCCAGAAAGACCGCGAAATCGTGACCACTGCAATAAGGTAGGCAATGAAACCACCAATTATTGGTGCCAAGAAAATAAACATAACCACCTTGAGAATTTCCCCGCTTTCAATCACCCCGAAACCAGCGTGTGCAACTGCTGCACCGGCAAAGCCCCCGATTAAGGTGTGAGAGGATGAAGAAGGAATGCCTAACCACCAAGTAAGTAGGTTCCAAAAAGTAGCTGCAAGTAGACCGGCTAAAATTACCCAAAGGTCAATTGCGCCGTTATCAACGGTTTTGGCCACCGTATTACCGACACTCATGTCGAATACCCAAAAAGCGATTACGTTAAACATAGCTGCCCAAAGAACGGCCTGGAATGGTGTCAATACTTTCGTTGAAACAACCGTTGCAATAGAGTTGGCCGCATCGTGAAAACCATTAACGAGGTCAAATAGCAATGCGATGCCAATGACAATTAGTAATAAAGTAAACATCAGAATGTTTTTAAATTAGGTTATGCGTATTTGACCACAATGGATTCAATCACGTTTCCTGCGTCTTCGCACTTGTCTGTTGCAGTTTCCATGACCATATAGAGTTCACGACGCTTGATAAGTTCTTTAGCGTCTACATCTGAATTGAACAATTGCTCAATGCTCATATCAAAGATGTTGTCCGCGTTGTTTTCAATGCTATTGATCTTAATGACGCACTCAATGATTTTCTGTGTATTCTTCAAATTGCGCAATTCCATTACGGCAGCTTTTACTGCAATTACCGCATCGTTAATAGCGGCTGCTGTTTTTTGAATACCTTGATCTGAAATCGGATCGATTTTGTAGAAATTGATTTTTTTACCAGATGCGTAAATGTAATCGGCGATGTCATCAAGCGCAGAGGCCAACGCGTGGATGTCTTCGCGGTCGAAAGGCGTAATGAAGTTTTTACCCAATTCGATAAATATTTGGTGTGTAATGTTATCGTTTTGATGCTCGATATCTCGCATCTCACCGATGAGTGCTGCACGTTTGTTGTAATCAGACTCATGCACTACTTGTAAAAGCTTTTGTGCAATGCGCTCGAGGTTATTACTGGCGTCTTCAAATAATGAATAGAACACCTTGTCTTTTGGAAGAAAATAACTTAAAATACCAGCCATAATTTTTGATTTTATTGGACAAATGTAGGAGTAACTCGTTGGGAATTAAAGTGCGGTACTTTTTGTTAACGTAAACATAACATTGTATCAAGGTCCAATGGTAATATACGAGTGAATCATTTCAAGTAGTTTACTTAATGACGCACTCCAATGTTAACAAAAGATTAAGAAGATTATTTAAAAGTTAAATGAAAATAAATATAATGTTAACTCAATGTGAAGGATATAATTTTGGCCCCGAATCAATACCTATAAATAATGACCAAAATCTATTTATTACTTCTCGGAATAACTTTGTCAACGGCTGCCAATGCGCAGCAACCAACAGATACAGTTAAACCAAAAGCAGCAGCTCCATCCAAGAAATGGTATGAAAGCGTGCAAATGCGCGGTTATATGCAAGTTCGTTACAACGGCTTACTTCAAACCAATGAAGATTTAGCGTGCGAACAATGTGATAAAAGCTGGGGAGGCGACAACGACTTTTTTATCCGACGCATGCGCCTCATTTTTTATGGACAGGTAAGTCCTAGAGTTTATTTTTATATCCAACCCGATTTTGCGAGCTCGCCATCTTCTAGTGCCATGCATTTTGGTCAATTGCGCGATGCCTATTTTGATATAGGTCTCGATGAGAAAAATGAGTTTCGTTTCCGAATAGGGCAATCTAAAGTACCGTATGGCTTTGAGAACATGCAGTCTTCGCAAAATCGATTGCCACTAGACCGCGCCGATGCGATGAACAGTGCCGTTACAAACGAACGCGACCTCGGTGTTTTCTTTTATTGGGCACCCGCAAAAACGCGCAAATTATTTTCCTCATTGGTGAGTGAAGGCTTGAAAGGATCTGGAGATTATGGCGTATTAGGAATTGGTGTTTACAACGGACAAACAGCCAATAGACCAGAGCTAAATGCAAACAAACACGTTGTGGCTCGCGCGTCTTACCCTTTTCAATATAAAAATCAAATAGTTGAGGCAGGTATTCAAGCCTACAAAGGACAATTTACACTTTTATCTACTACCTCAGGTGTGGCTACGCTCACCGATAAATTATATACAGACGAGCGCGTTGGCGCCACCTTTGTATTATATCCAAAACCTTTTGGGATATTAGCTGAGTACAACATTGGTCGTGGACCTGAGTATGATAAGTTCACCAATTCAATTATCGAAGCACCGTTAAAAGGCGGATTTATTACGGCTAGCTATAAAATAGACTTTAAAGGGCAAACCCTCATACCTTTTAGTCGCTACCAATACTACGATGGCGGCAAAAAACATGAGCTAGACGCCCGTAGTTATGAAGTGAAAGAATTAGAAATTGGTGCCGAATGGCAACCGAATAAAAACTTTGAATTGGTAGTGATGTATACGATGTCAGCGCGTCGTTACGAGGACGCAGTGAATCCTACAAATTACCAAAGAGGAAATTTATTGAGAATTCAAGCGCAAGTTAATTTTTAACGACAGCTCATCTTAAAAACAAAAAGGGCGGCCATTGGCCGCCCTTTTTATGTGATACAATTGCTATTTATTTTGCAGCCGCAAATTTTGCAGCAACCACTTCCCAGTTGATGACGTTGAAAAATGCGTTGATGTAATCTGGGCGACGGTTTTGGTAGTTGAGGTAATAAGCGTGTTCCCATACATCTAAGCACAGAATTGGGGTGCCATTGCAACCCTCACCCATAAGTGGGTTGTCTTGGTTGGCAGTAGAACAGATTTCGAGTGCGCCGTTGCTTACACACAACCATGCCCAACCTGAGCCAAAACGCGTTGTGGCAGCCTTCGCAAATTCGTCTTTAAAAGCTTCGAAAGAACCAAAAGCGGAATCAATTGCGCTAGCTAATTCACCACCTGGATTGCCGCCTGCGTTTGGCGCCATGATTTCCCAGAAGAGATTGTGGTTCCAGAAACCACCACCGTTATTGCGCACTGCGGGTTTGTCTTTACAAACCTTTAGAATTTCTTCGATAGACATATTTTCCATGTCGGTACCGGCAATGGCATTATTCAAGTTTGTTGTGTAAGCTTGGTGGTGCTTACTGTGGTGGATTTCCATGGTGCGCGCATCGATATGTGGCTCGAGGGCGTCGTAGGCATAAGGTAAAGTTGGAAGTTCAAAAGCCATTTTGATCTTGTTTTTAAAGGTGAATATTGTTTGATTTCTGTTACAAATTTACAACAAAATTCACCACGCATTGTTCTTGGTGTATCTTTGTACCATGAACCCAGAGCGTCCGATTTCCGATTGGCTACCCTTGTCTTTAAAAGAGGCAGAAAAACGAGGTTGGGAGGCCTTTGATGT
>JBJTNX010000071.1:0-3150 GCA_046074325.1 Sphingomonadales bacterium | reverse complement strand
TATTTAATTTTCCAAAGTTGGGCATAAGCGATAAAAAAGCGTTGTGCTGGCGTGTAACCATTGACTATTGTACCAGACTTAAATTCCGCAGTACGTGCGTACGCGTAGTATGCCATTGTGAGACCGCCAAGATCCGCAATATTTTCTCCCATCGTGAGATCTGGATTTACACAATGGTTCTCCATAGGGCAGAAACCGGAGAAGGTAGTCCCAAGCAATTTGGTTTTTTCTTCAAATAACATGCGGTCTTCTTCGGTCCACCAATTGGTAAAAGAGCCGTCGGCTGCAAATTTGCTAACCATATCGTCGAAACCGTGCGTGAATTCATGACCGATAACCATTCCAATTCTACCGTAGTTCACAGCATCTTCATAATTTTCATCAAAGAATGGTGCTTGCATTATTCCTGCTGGGAAGGCAATTTCATTGAGCAGCGGATGGTAATACGCATTGACCATATGCGCCGGCATGCCCCATTTGTCTTTGTCGACTGGTTTGCCTAGTTCGGAGAAATTTTTCTGAATGCTGTAGCGCGCCATTTCTCGGACATTAGCCACGTAGCTGGCTTCATCAAATTGGAGCATCGAAAAGTCTTCCCATTTGGAGGGGAAACCTAGCTTTCGACCAATTGAATTGAGTTTTTAAGTGCCTCCTGCTTGGTGATATCTGTCATCCAATCCAGTTGGTTGATGCGTTCGCGGTAAACGAAAAGCAGGTTGTCGACCATTTCATTCACACGGTCCTGGGCAGCCTTAGAAAAGTGTTTCTCTACAAATGCTTTTCCAAGAAGTTCGCCAATTTCAAGATTAGTTATTGCTTCTATGGCTTGTTCTTCAATGGGTTGTTGTTCTTTTTTTCCTGACAATACACCCTCGTAGAAATTAAAATTAGCTTGCACTAAAGCAGTATTTAAATGTCCGGCATAATGATTGATCAAGGACCATCTGAAGTAATTTTTCCATGTATCGAGATCTACATTTTGAAGTAATTCTGCAAGTTTTAAATTATACGCTGGGTTACTTACGATGATGGAATCGGGTTTTGGGGAACCTACATCGGATAGGTATTGCTGAAAATCGAATACAGTCCCCAGATTGGCACAAACCGTTGAAAGTGCTTGTTTGTTGTAGGTCTTTTCTGGTTCACGCATTTCAGCAGGCCGTAACATGGCACTTGCCAAAGCAATTTCTAACGATACAATTTTTTCATAAGTGCTCGGGCTAGAAGAGATACCAGCAAGATTAAAACACGTTTCAATGTGTTTTTGATAAGCGCTTAAAATACTTTTGTATTTATCTTCGAAATAATAATCTCTGTTTGGAAGACCTATACCGCCTTGACCCATGTAGGCGACATTGCTGTTCACATCCATTAAATCTTGTCCTACGCCGTAACCGAATAGGGTGCCTATGCCGTCTCGGTGAAACGCTGCTACAAGCCCTTGGATTTGTTTTGGATCATTCAGCGCAGCAATTTTAGATAGGTCGTTTGCAATTGGTGCCAATCCAAGTTGGTTGCGTTTCTCTAGGTCAATAAAAGATTTGTAATAAGCACCTAAAATTTGATTTTGAGATCCTTTCACTCCTTGATTTTTGGCAGCATCCTCCAAAATTGTTTTGAGTTTGATATTGTTCTGTTGTTCCAATTCATTGAAACTACCCCAACGCGATTCACTTGCCGGGATTTCTGTGTTTGCAATCCAGGTGCCATTTGCAAACAAAAAGAAGTCGTCAGCAGGCTGAATGCTAGTATCTAAGGCTTTGAGGTCAATACTTTGCAGCGCTTGCGTTTTGCTAGAATTCAATTTGGTTTGCTTGCAGCTTACAAAAGCTGCGCTCATCGCAAGAGCGTATATAATTTTGTTTTTCATGTGTTTATTGTTTGATCATATGGACGTGAGGAATGCCGTCTTCAAGATAGATTGCTCCGTCGGGTACAAAGTTGTGCTTTTTATAAAAATCTTGCAAGTGGGCTTGTGCTGATAATACGATGGGTTGGGGATCGAAGTGTTTTTCAATTTGCGCAATGCAATAGCGCAGGAGTTCATGGCCAAGCTGTTGTTTGCGGTAGGCTTCGGCAACGATTACTCTTCCAATTGAAATTTCGGGATAACCAACGCCAGCTGGCACAATACGCGCACAGGCTACTAATTGATCAAGATCATGTACCAATACATGGAAAGAAACCTGGTCTTTATTGTCTAGGTCTTGGTAAACACAATTTTGCTCGACAACAAAAACCTCGCTGCGCAATTGCAAATAGGCGTATAGTTCAAAGGGCGTGAAGTCGCTAAACCTTTTAAGTTGAAAATCGAGTATTGACATACTTAGTAAACTTTATACAATAACGCCGATTCACAAAGTTGCCCGGGCGACACCATCGGTTCAGCATATGGGATGTCGTTTCCATAGCGCTGCTGCATGATTTTTCTCACCTGTGGGCTCTCTAAATTAAAGTCTCCAAGTTGTTTGGTTTGGCATAGGGAAATACCAATCGATAAATAGGCCTTGTATACCAATTCAGAACAATACATTTCTTTATCGGACCAATTGAATGCCAGATCATAATGTTTATCTAATTGACTTTTTAGGAAGCTTTTAATGGTTGTTTCTTCCGCTGGAGTTAATGGTTTTTTCAAACGATAAACCGCGTATTTTTGCTGCGCTCCACTTTCGATCCAGTCTGCTAGAGAGCGCACCCCAACAGGTTCAATTGCTTCAAAAACATAGGGTTTTCCATCCATGTAGAAAATGATTCCGCAATGCGAATAATAGGATTCAGTGGCCAATTGTACGGCAGTACTTTGCGTTGAGGCACTGTGCTGAAAAATGAGGTCGCCGTTTTTGTATTGTTGACTCAAACCCAAAAACGACAGCACCAGAAAAAGACAAGTAGACAAAATCCGCATAAACAGCATTTTAATAAGAACCGTGATACCTTCTCAAAAACCATTCCGTTACGAGCAAACCAACGAGAATAAGAAGCAAAGAGAGTAAATCTAGTAAGGGGTCAAACTGATGTGTCTCGGTACGCAATGCGACCAACTCTTTTTGCTGCTGAATTCTTTGAAGCAATTTATCGTATGCACCCAAGGGATATACTTTTCCATTGCTTTGCTCGGCAAGTTGATTTAATGTGGTGTGTCTGGCT
>JBJTNX010000070.1:0-49739 GCA_046074325.1 Sphingomonadales bacterium | reverse complement strand
CCATTTACACGTCCAACTCTCACTTCCGACATTGGACCGTTGAAAGGAATGTTAGATACTGCAATCGCAGCTGATGCTGCTAAACCACATAATGTATCTGGATTATTAACTCCATCATACGATAACAATTGAATCATCAATTGAACTTCAGCATGATAATCATCTGGGAAAAGTGGACGTAATGCACGGTCAACTAAACGCATGATTAAAATTTCGTTCTCTGATGGACGCGCTTCACGACGGAAGAATCCACCTGGAAAACGTCCAGCTGCTGAGTATTTCTCACGATAATCAACTGTTAAAGGAAGGAAATCAACTCCTTCTTTTGCTTCAGGAGCAGCTACAACTGTTGCTAACAACATTGTGTCTCCCATTCTTACTACAACAGACCCATCTGCCTGTTTAGCCAACTTTCCGGTTTCAATGGAAATTTCTTTCCCTCCGGTCATCATTGACTTTCTTGTTCCTATATTCATCTTTATTTATTTACAACTTTTAAAACAAAAGAAGGGGCTATCGATGTTATCGAAGCCCCCTCTCCCATAAAATTATCCGAGTTTGACGCTGAATTAACGACGGAGTCCTAATTCTTTGATCAAGGCACGGTATTTTTCGATGTCTTTTGCCTTTAGGTAATCTAGAAGGCTACGACGCTTACCAACTAACAATTGAAGTGCGCGTTGAGTGCCGTAGTCTTTGCGGTTCTTTTTCAAGTGCTCAGTAAGGTGACTGATGCGAAATGTAAACAAGGCAATTTGCCCTTCTGTAGAACCGGTATTGGCTTCTGAACCACCGTGTTTGGCGAAGATCTCTTTCTTCTTTGCTGAATCTAAATACATGCTAATATTTGTGTAAATGATTATTATGTAGACTGACCACCTTGGTCAATACGGGTGCAAAGATACAAACTCTTTTTGAAATCAACAAAAAAGCCGCCTCTTTCGAAACGGCTTCCTTGTTCAATGGACAGGAGTACTGCTAAATACAGGTTACTGGACAATTTTAGCGCTCAAATCCTCGAGTATTGTCGATACCGTATCCACTTGACTTGAAGTCGTGGCACTGAGGCTATTCCACTGGAAATAAACGACAACTAAAGCGGCCAACACCAACCAAGCCAACCAAGGCTGTTGGTTATTTCTACTGCGCTCTTCATCAATGGCGGCAACAATTCTGGAGCCATTGTGTGCATCGTAGATAGGCTTGACTGTATGCGCATACAAATTGAAAATAAACGCAATAACCACTGCCAATAATACGTATTTAGCTACTAAAAGAAATAAGTATGTCAGGCTGTAACGCAGCCAATTTGCGGCAAAGCGTTCATTTACTTTCTGAGTTGCGGCAATTTGCGCTTCAAAAAATCGCTGATGTCGTTCTTGGGTAATGGTCAGCGTCTTGCTCGTAGACTTTAAGTTGTTGCGCATCGGCATGTAGAATTCAGCCAAATCAGGATTGGAATTAATGGTGGCGTTGATGTCTACAATTTGATCGTTGAGTGCTTCTATTTGATCCTTATAGCTTGCATCAAATGCTTTTTTGAAACCCCGCAATTCGTCCAATGCGTCGGTATCCGCTTTGATCTTTGCATCGAATGCTTTTGCCGTCATCATTGGTTTAAGATCATTGGACCCAAAAACCAAGGCACCTGATAGGTAATCTGCATAACGTTTATTCTCAGAAAGCTCATAGCGTAAGCTCACTTCATCTTCTAGTGAAGCTAGTGCTGCATCAAAAGCCTCATTTTTTGTGCTATCCGGGTTGATCAAGCGCGTAACTTTATCGAGAACCTGCACTTTATCGAGTTCGTCGTTAATTGATTTTGACTTTGCGCTCAAGCGATTTTCTACCCAGTTTTCAGTCGCAAAATCGGCGCTTTGCTCAAGAATAGCCCAAGGTAGAAGAATTATTACGACCGAGACGATAACAACTAAAATGGGTTGATAAATAAAAGCCAAGCTATGTTTAAATGCCGCTTTGATGTAGTTGTAAATGTTGTCTGGCCAATGAGCAGAGAGCTGTTCATTAGAAAATATGACGCCCACATTGGTGAGATAGACCAAAGAAAGAACTGAAAGTAAAATAATGGCTGCCCCAAACACATTCGGCGCATGTAGGATTCCGGATGCAACCCCTCCCCACTTTGTGTGGCCGTCAAAGAAGTTCATGAAGTAAAACGCACCAAAAATAGCGATGAGAATGGCCATCAGGATCAGTGAAAAACGCAAACTTTTAAAAGCAGCATCGTTGCGCTGGTAAATGGTCGATGCAACAATCCAAACCAAGGCCAGTGTTAGCGAAAATAAAGGACCGTATTCAATGAGTAGTTGTTGATCGGTAAGATAACCCACAAAAACCAATATTGCTGAAGCGCAGGATCCGTAGAGGGTCGGCCAAAAAACTTGGGTATACGACGGCCTATTCAGCGTTGCAGGAACGGTATGAATAACAGTCAGCAATAATTGGAAGGGCCAACTGATAAGGTAATGATATATCACCTTGACCAACATCCAAATAGAAGGTTTAAAGACCTCGTTCCACAACCACAAAACGAACACAGAAACCCATTTATACACAAAATTGGTTACAAAAGTGGTGGCTTCTAAAAGTAAGAAGAGTGCGTAAACACCGACGTTATACACCACTGACATCGCAATGGCAACAATAGACAAAGGTGCATACCAGCTTGATTCTTGTGTAATTCGTTGCGCGAGTGTATCTCGGTCGATTAATCCTTGCGGCGGTTTGGACATCCATTTGGATAGGATGTATCCACCTAGGGCAAGCGCCATCCAATTGGCGATAAAAAATGACACCCAATTCGAAAAAAAGGCACCATTTCCAAATAGCTCGTTGAGCATTTTCAAAGGCAAATTAAGTAGTTCCATAGTAAAATAGATTTAGGATTAGCATGACCAATATATCTATAAAAATTTTTAATACACAATTATAACTACTTGATTTATCAACAATTAGCACATATTTTATGGTTCAAATTTAAAAAAGCAGCACACCGAAGCTGCCATTGTTTATTTGTGTACCTTTGCGACGTTCTTGGGTGTTCGCTTGTCGAACTTAATAAGGAATCCGGTGTAAATCCGGAGCTGTATCTGCAGCTGTAAGTGTCTTGAAAAAGGCGTTTCAATCAAACCACTGCTTTTGCGGGAAGGTGAAACGGCAATAAGCACGAGCCAGAAGACTTGCCCCTGAACAGCGTGAAGACTTCAGATTAAGGTCGGTATCGCCAAGGGCTTCGTATACCCTTGCCGCTCCACTTTTTTCAATGTCATTGTTTAATTTTTTTAATTTTCAACACATGAAAAAAGGATTATTTTTCGCTGCTGTATTGTGCAGTTCTGGGCTTTTTGCTCACCAATACACCCACCAAGTACTCATTGCTAACGAAGGTTTTTTTGACTTTCAAACCAATACAATCATTGAACCCGCAACCATTGGTTCGTACAATCCTAGTACCCAAACGTATGTTGTGGTTGACACCCTAGTTGGTCAGCGCTTCAGTTCTGACGTACTCATCGATGGCAACTCTTATTATGTAGCAGCCGATACCAAAATTTACAAGTTCGATCTGAACTCACATCAAGAACTCGGTAGCATCTTGCTTCCTGGTGTCCGCAATTTGGCTATTGCCGGCAATAAACTAATTGCTTCAAGAGGAGAATACCTCCAAACATTCGATTCTTATTTGCAAGTTTTCGACAAAAACAGTCTTCAACTTCTTGTTGCATTCGATACCATCACTGGGCCTAAATGGGCAACTCAAAACATCGTTGTTGTCAATGACATCGCTTACATTGCCATCAACAATGCTTATGAGTGGGGCAACGAGAAAGGCCTCATTGGGCAACTCAACTTGAACACCCTCAACTACGGTTCAGAAATTGACCTCGGCGTAGAAGGTAAAAACCCAGATAATATGTTTGTTTTCAACAACGAATTATATACGGTAAACAATAAAGATTGGTCAGGTGCTTCGGTTTCTAAGGTGAGTTTAAATGGAACAGTGAATACGCAAAATATTGCCAACGCAGTTACTGGTTGTGGCACCTCTGCCCTACGCGACGACAAACTCGTCTATCAAATTTCCATGGAAAACACCCTCAATGATTACAACCTACTCAACATGGCTTTCGTTGGCCCGGTTGCAGGCATCAGCAATAATTTCTATGAGCTAGCTCAAAATCCACAAAGTGGTCAACTTTACACGTCCACTACAGATTTCTTTTCGCAAGGGATGGTGCACATCTACGACGCAAATAACGCGCTCGTCAGTCAATTCAACGTAGGTGTCTCTCCTGGCACCATCGTTTTTGATATCCGTTCAAGTGCAGGGTTAAACGAGCTTCAAAATACACTTCAAGTTTATCCGAATCCGTCCAATGGAGCTTTCCAAGTTATTGGTCTTCAATCAGGTCAAATTTTACACATTTTTAACGCCGCTGGTCAAGAAATATTAAGCACAAACCAAGCGCAAATTGATCTCGACAATTTTGAAAGCGGTATTTATTTTTTAAAATCAAACGAAAGTTGCATCAAGCTCGTTAAGAACTAAAAAATAACAAACACAAAAAAGGCCGCCCAATCGAGCGGCCTTTTTTGTGTTTGTTTATCTTTGTTGTATGCAAACCATCCTTAGTCAGCAACAAATTCAGCAAAAAATTGTCCGACTCGGTCATCAGCTCATCGAAACAGCCTTTGATCAAAAAGAAATTTATTTAGGTGGCATCGTCGGGAACGGCTATCTTCTTGCCCAGCAATTGGCAAATGTAATTGCAGAAAACAGCTCGCTAAAAGTTATTTGTTTTGAGATCAAACTCAACAAAGATGAACCTTGGAGTGAGCCCATCAGTTTCTCTATTGATCAAAAAGCGCTCAAAAACGCATACATCGTTTTAATTGATGATGTCGTGAATAGCGGCAAAACCATGCAATACGCCCTACTTAAGTTTTTGGAACAAGCCACTACCGCCATAAAAACAGTGGCTCTTATTGACCGTCAGCACAGACGCTATCCGATCAAAACAGATTTTGCAGGCCTAAGCCTGTCAACCACCCTCAAGAACCATGTCGAGGTAGATTTCAACGCTACGGATGCTAAAGTATTTTTGTACTAATGGAAAAAATCACTGAAGCGAATTCGGTTTTTAACAACCTCGAACAAATGAGTACCCGCGAACTGCTTGAGGGTATCAATTCTCAAGATCAGTTAGTACCGCAGGCTGTAGCTCAAATTATTCCACAAATTGAAGCGTTTGTCGAAGCGTGTTTTCAGCGCATGCAACAAGGTGGACGTCTTTTCTATCTTGGCGCCGGCACAAGCGGGCGTCTTGGCATTGTAGACGCCAGTGAATGCCCGCCTACTTTTGGTGTAGACCACGGTCGAGTCGTGGGCTTAATTGCCGGCGGCGATACCGCAATTCGCAAAGCGGTCGAATTTGCCGAAGACGACACAGAACAAGGTTGGAAAGATATCCTTGAATACAACCCAACTGTACTCGATACCATTGTGGGCATTGCGGCTTCCGGCACAACCCCGTATGTTCTAGGCGCCTTGCAAACCGCAAATACAACCGGATTGCTCACAGCCGGAATCTCTTGCAACCCCAACTCACCGCTGTCTCAAACAGCACAGCACGCATTGTGCCCTATTGTTGGGCCCGAATTTGTCACGGGCAGCACCCGTATGAAATCAGGCACCGCTCAGAAGTTAGTCCTCAACATGATTTCAACGAGTCTCATGATCAAACTAGGTCATGTAAAAGGAAACAAAATGGTCGATATGCAGCTTTCGAACGAAAAACTCGTGGAGCGTGGGGCAAGAATGGTTGCCTCTGAACTACAGATTGATCAGCACATTGCACAGGAATGGCTACTCGCGCACGGTTCTGTTCGCAAAGCCGTAGCCGCTTACCTCAAACAAAATATCAATGAGTAATTTTGATCCAAACGGTGTAGGAATTGCCAATGGCAATATTTTTGGTTTTCCCTATTCTGAAACAGAAGCAGATTTGGTACTGATTCCTGTACCTTGGGACGCCACCGCCTCTTATGGTAAAGGAACCAGCAAAGGCCCTCAAGCCATCTTAGATGCCTCTACCCAACTCGATTTTTTTCACCCAGATCTACCGCGTGCCTACGATACCAAAATTTACATGTCACCGGTTTCTTTGGATTGGTTACAAATCAACGACCGCCTTTGTGAAAAAGGCATGGAGTACATCGCATATCTCGAAGAAGTTGGTGAAGAAATTGCACAGTTGCGTTATAAAGAAACCATCCACGAAATCAATGAAGCGCATCGGGCACTCCGCGAAAATTTAAAAGAGCGTTGTACGGCATTATTGGCAGCCGGCAAAATACCGTGTGTTTTGGGCGGCGAACACTCTACGCCACTCGGTTTACTGCAAGCCCTAAATACACACCACGACGCATTTGCAATACTTCAAATCGACGCACATGCCGACCTCCGCAATGCCTACGAAGGTTTTGAACAATCGCATGCAAGTATCATGTACAATGCACTCAAAGAGCTCAACAACTTGGTTGGCCTCACGCAAGTAGGTATCCGGGATGTTTCTGAAAAAGAAATTGAATTAGCCGCCAACGACCCAAGAGTACATACTTTTTACGATTGGGACCTTAAAAACGAAGCTTACCAAGGTAAAAATTGGGCTGAACAAGTACAGCAAATCATTGCCACTCTTCCGAATAAGGTTTATATCTCTTTCGACATTGACGGCCTTACCCCCAGTTTGTGTCCGCACACAGGAACGCCAGTTGCGGGTGGTTTTGAACTCCAGCAAATAGCTTTTCTTTTTTTTGAGCTCGTGCGCAGTGGCAGACAAATCATTGGTTTTGACCTCAATGAAGTTGCCCCAGGCCCAGACGGTGATTGGGATGCCAATGTTGGCGCTCGGGCATTGTGGCATTTGGTATGTGCCACTGAACTCAGTAGAAGACAACACGCATGAAAATAACCCAAGCTAAAATATTAACCGCTTTGACACTTGGCTTTGGATTACTGAGCTTATTTTCGGTGTGGAATATTTACAACTGGGATTTTTTAGGTTGGGGAAGCAAATTATTTTTATTTCCGTTTCTTACCGTCATTGCGCTTATGGCCAAATTGAGTCCAGCGAAACCAAAATGGATTAGCAGCATCCAAATTGGACTCATGGCATTGCACGGTGTGTGTTACTTTTTTGTGTTTAATCTACAAGATCCGCATCAGCCGAATTTGCTCTTGTTATTGGTTCCAATGCTTTTATCTACCACATGCTTAATTGCAGCAAAGAGTCAACAAAAACAAAGCATTGTACTACTTGCAATAGCCTCGGTTTTATACATACTTCTTGGCACTACCGCCAATCCTCGTTTTTTCTTTCCTGGCCTCTGTTTTGAACTACTCGGTTTACTCGTTTATCTGATCGCAATCATGCGCGCATCAAAAAGCCATTAATGGTTTATTACGCGGCCATACCCAACAATTCGACCCTGCCAATAGGTGGATTGCTCGATGTTCACAATTGAGATACCTATACTTGAACTAGCGTGTATCATTTGTTTGGGTTCATTTTTTGCAGAAGTCAGTATTCCAACATGATTCACTTCCGCTCCGTTTGAAAAAAACACCAGATCACCGGCTTTTGCCTCTTGCGCACTAATTGGTTGACAATATGTAAATTGATCTGCAGCGCGCCGAGGTAATTTTACCCCTTGTTTTTCAAAGACATAGCACGTAAATCCACTGCAATCAAAACCAGTGGGGTCATTGCCGGCCGCTTTATAAGGAACACCCAAATAAAGCTGAGCCTCATCTAAAAGCTGCCGTGTTTCGGTGGCGAATTGTTCGGTTGCCTTTTCATTGGAAGCTGCGGTTTTTGGTTTTTCCATCCATTCAATTTCCAACGAATGTCTTTTGGCCCATTTCGGATTTTTGGCCAATTCTTGAATGGCGAGTTTACGGTATTGACTGGGCTCTTTTCGATTGTCGTAGGCAGGGTTCATGAGCAGTCTTCCTGCCCGACGATAAACCATCTTGTAATAGCCTTGGCCATATAATTGCTTGAGTGTCTCTATTTTGGTATCTTGAGCTATCGCGTTAGCTGCTAAAAAGAAGACCACAAACAATACAAGAGAGCGGAACATTAATTGGAATAAATTCTACCGTTTGCAAATACGATGGAAGTAAGATTGGGAAGTTTGACCAACACTTTATTTCCATAAATATCAAACTCTGCATTTTGGAAATTGGTGATGTCGTGTAAAACGCCATCGACCAAAGCCGAAGTACCACCAATGATATTGCGAAATACCAAAACGTTGTTTTTGAGCATGTATTGTTGTGGCTGATAGGTGGCTACTTGAATGCGCTCATTGTTGGAATAAGCAAAGAAATAAGAGTTTTCCATCCAAACACAGATGTCGTCCTTGACATCCCAATGATCTGTTGAAAAATTAGAAAGCGCTGTTTTTTGACCATTCTGATAATGCCAAAGGTTGCCATTCATGTCTTCGTAGACCACAAATCCGCGGCCTGCTTTGTATTTCTTGATAGGAAAAGATTCGAGCTCGACAAAATTGCCTTTGTCAAACACGAAAAATGATTGCGTATACGGATCTTTAAAACACATGACATCAGTGCCCAGCTGAAAATCCAGCACTTCTTCGTTATAGGTACCGACTTCAAATTTTTGGCCCATCCAGTAGACAAAATAGGTATTGCTGTTGTCTCTATAAACCACTAGGTTCTCACCGACCCTGGCATTCATGGATAAGCCATTTGTAATGGTTACCAAGCTCTCCATTTTTTGATTCCAATAGACATTTAAGGATTGGTAACGGGTGTCCTCATAGACGATAAGGCTGTCTTTGACAATGAAGTCGCGACCAAAGTTGGTCAGTACCGTAAATTTACCGGCGTCCCACATGCGCAAACCATTGGCAATTCTATAGGCCATGAGGTGATCAGAAACCTGGTAATCAACATTGAGTGTGGTGACGTCAATACGCTGTTTGCCATCGTAAATTTTAAGATTGCCACGGGTGTCAATGTATGCCACGATTTCGTCGCCAGCTTTATAGTTGACGATTGGCTGTATTTCGACAGGTCGGAAAAAACCATCTTGAAATGAGACAAAATAGTTGTTGAAGTCCATGGTAGGCACAATACCTTGCGCCCTTATGGCGAGCGGTGCAAAGCCAACTAGTACAATCAAAAAAAATAAACTTTTCAAAGGCATTTACCAAAGTTACCAAAATTTAGGCCAATACCCTTAACTTAGTAGCGCTTATCCAAAAGACTATGAAAAAATCAATTTTAACAGGTTTTATTTTGTTCGGGAGCACCTTTGCATGGGCCCAACAAAAAATCACCTATGAGTCCTACGACTTACCAAATGGCCTCCATGTCATTCTACACGAAGAACACGCTACGCCAATTGTTGCGGTTTCCGTTCTTTACCATGTGGGTTCTAAAAATGAAAACCCCAACAGAACGGGCTTTGCTCACTTTTTTGAACACCTGCTCTTCGAAGGAAGCGCAAATATAGGCAGGGGTGAATACAGCGAGTTGGTAGAAAAAAATGGCGGCACACTCAACGCAAATACCTCACAAGACAGAACTTATTATTACGAAGTACTCCCTTCCAACCAATTGGAGCTCGGATTATGGTTGGAAAGTGAGCGAATGCTTCACGCTAAAGTTGATCTCAAAGGAATTGAAACACAGCGCAGCGTAGTTAAAGAAGAAAAACGCCAACGCGTAGACAATCAACCGTATGGTTCTTTCTTTACAGAAATGTTTAAACGCGTATTCAGTTCACATCCTTACAATTGGGCTCCAATTGGCAGCATGGAACACCTCGACGCCGCACAAGAAGAAGACTACGTTAATTTCTACAAAACATTTTACGTGCCGTCCAATGCAACGCTTTCAATTGCAGGTGATATCAACATTGAGCAAACCAAAAAATGGATAGCCCAGTATTTCGGCAGCATTCCAAAGGGCCAAGCCATCAATTTATACAGAGATTTTCTCAGTTTAGACGATGCTGCATTTTTGGCGCGTTATAGCGTTGAAAAAAGTGAATTTGATGCCAAAAACTTTATGGCATCCAGTGCACCAGCAGCCAAAAAACTCATCAATCACATGAGTAATCAAGGTTGTAAAATTGACAGACCAAACAAAGATTTTACGCCAATTAGCGGTGTTATCAAAGATACCATTTACGACAACATTCAATTACCTGCCCTATTCATGGGCTACAAAATGCCGGCGCAAACACATCCGGATACTTATGCTTTGGAATTTCTAAATGAGGTTTTATCGAGCGGAAGTTCATCGCGCATCAACAAAGAAATTGTCGAAAAACGCGAACTTGCGCAATACGCTTTTTCGTTCAATTATGGTTTAGAAGACGCCGGAATCGGCATCATGGCAGCCATAGCTCCACAAGAAGTCTCGTTAGATACCCTACTTGCCGCCTTTGATGCACAAATTGCTTTGATTAAAACTGAACTGATCAGTGAAGAAGAATTCCAAAAAGTGCGCAATAAATTTGAGAACGATATCGCCTCGAGCAATGCCAGTATTGCCGGTATTGCTGAAAACCTTGCCGACAATCATGTCTATTTCGGCGATGCAGATCGCGTGAACAGCTTACTTTCAAACTACTTAAAGGTGAGCCGCGAAGATATCATGCGCGTTGCCAATACCTATCTTACGCAACAAGCGCGTGTGATATTATATTACTTACCAAACCCAACAGAAAAATAAGCTCATGAAAAGTCTATTTCTCCTCCTGATATTAATCGTCAGTACTGGCTTAAATGCCCAAATTGACCGATCCAAAAGACCTGAGCCAGCTGCAGCTCAAAAAATCAATATTCCTGCATCTCAGGTTTTTACACTTTCCAACGGAATTACCGTCATCTTGTCGGAAAACCACAAAATTCCGAAAGTTTCTTTTGAACTCAGTATGGGCAGTAGCCCAAAAATCGAAGGCAACAAAGCCGGGCTTGCCGATTTTGCAGGGTCTTTACTGATGTCTGGCACCACCAACCGCAGCAAAGATCAACTCGATCGAGAAATTGATTTTATTGGCGCTAACCTAGGTGCTGGTTCAACAGGCATCTCTATGACTTGCCTCACCAAACACCTCGATAAAGGGCTTGACCTTATGACCGATGTTTTATACAACGCAAGTTTTCCTGAAAGCGAGGTCGAACGCATCCGCAAACAGAATTTATCTGGTCTGCAGTCCACCAAAGCCGATGCCGGAGAAATGGCGAGCAATGCCACAAGAGCAATCAACTTTCCTGGTCATCCACTAGGCGAAATCATGACCGAAGCCACCCTACAAAACATCAGTCGCGAAGACCTAATTGCCTATTATAAATCGACTTTTACACCACAAGGTAGCTACCTTGTTGTAGTCGGCGACATTACGCGCGCTCAGACGGAAGCGCTCGCCAATCGTTATTTTGGCAAATGGCAAGGTGGTCCTGTTTACCAAGCGGACCTCGGTAAAGGTCAGTTTGACAAAGGCAATCGTGTCATATTTGTAAAGAAACCTGGGGCCGTACAATCTGTCGTATACGTAACCTTTCCTATTGATATTCGCTCCGGACACAAAGACCAACTCGCACTTACTGTCCTTAACGGTATATTAGGTGGCGGTGGTTTTGGAACGCGCCTGATGCAAAACCTCCGCGAAGACAAAGCCTTTACCTATGGATGCTACTCTTCTTTGAACATCACTGAAAATGGCTCTTGGATGTCTGCCGGCGGCAATTTTAAAAATGCGGTCACTGACTCTGCCATTACCGAAATTCTCAAAGAGTTTGCAGGTATTATCGAAGCCAACGTGAGCGACGAAGAACTTAGCCTCACAAAAAACAACATGGCAGGAAGCTTTGCCCGTTCGTTGGAGCGTCCTCAAACTGTGGCGCGTTTTGCACTCAACACGATTAAGCAAAAATTAGCTCCAGACTATTATCAAAATTACCTCCAGCAACTCGAAGCCATTACAAAAGAAGATGTTTTACGTGTGGCTCAACAATACTTTACAGCCAAAAACTGTCATATCATCGTCGTTGGTAATGAAGAAATACTACCAAAGTTATTACCCTTTGATAGCGATGGCCGAATCGAAAAGCTAGATGCATTCGGAGCACCTTTAAAAGAAACAAAAGCAGCAGATTTGAGTGCAGACCAACTCATTGAAAAATACGTAATGGCACTCACTTCAACCAACTCTAAAAAAGCGGCTGCTAAAAAAATCAAAACCGTCAAATCCTATGTACGTGTTTCTGAGTTAAGTTCAGCTCAAATTCCTTTCGTCCTGACCTCCACGGACTATTTCTGGGAAGGTCTCAAAGAAGCAAGTAAAATGGAAATGCCGGGAATGGTTCTTCAGAAATCCTATTTTGACGGCAAATCAGGATATACTTTTAGCATGCAAGGGGGGCGAGAAGATTTAAAAGCAGAAGAACTAGCCGCCAAACAAAAGGCAACCGGAATTTTTCCTGAGCTCAATTACAAAGCAAACGGTATGACCTACGAACTCAAGGGAATTGAAAACATCGACGGTATCGATTCTTATGTGTTGTATACCAACGACGGTCAGGCAGAAAACTACGATTATTTTGCCACGAACTCCTTCATGAAAATCCGTTCTACCAACGTACGTAAAGTAGGTGAAGAAATTGTTGAAACGACAACTTCCTTCTCAGATTTCAAAGAAGTAAATGGTTTTAAATTCGCGCATGCGTTTAATCTAAATATGGGTAAAATGACCCTTTCAGGCGTGGTCAAAACAATGGAAATCAATCCTAAAGAGGTTTTACCTTCAGATTTTTAATCAATTGTCTAAAGCCACTTTCGAGTGGCTTTTTTATTTGCAATTAATTCAATTTTAAATAATGAAAACAAAGGCCTTACTCACCTACCTATTTTTGTTTAATTGTATGATTGGAATTGCGCAAAATACTTTAGTGTCAAGCGGCGCATTCTTTGAAGGTGAGCCTTACTTGGCGGTGCATCCTCAAAATAGCCAACACCTCGTGGCTGCGTGGATGGGCTTTCAACCAAACCAAAAAATCGTTATTAAAAGTGCTGTCTCAACCGATGGCGGCAGTACTTGGTCTACACCAATTTGGTTAGCGCACCAACAGGCCTCTAACAGCAGCGCCGATGTCTCGCTCGGTTTTGACGCGAGTGGGAACTTGTATATGGCATACATCGATTACGACAACATCAACTTTACAAATGGCGCCATTATTTGCCGCAAATCCTCAAATGGCGGTCTCTCATGGGGAGCAGCAGTAGTTGCGTTGTCAATTACATCTTGCCCAAACCAGTTGTGTATAGATCGGCCATGGATTGCAGTAGATCCACTTACAGGTACAGTTGCCATTACCAGTATGAATGCTGAACAACCCGGAATGGTGCTGGCGCCATACCATCCGTATCTTACGCTGTCAAGCGATGGTGGCAATACTTTTCAAACGCAAATTTTGGATGCGGCTCCGTTTTTGGCGGGAAGCGCCATTCAACAACCCATGCCATCGCCGGCCTTCGCAGCTGATGGCACTTTTATGGCTTTGTATCCAAGTTACGAACCAAGTCAAAGCATATTACCAAGAATCATAGAGGTCCGTAAAACGGCTCCTGCCTCCTTTTACAGTTATCAAACGGCGTTCCAAGGTTTAGGGTTCGGAACGTCAAATGATACACTCAAAAGCGGCCCTCATCTAGCGCTTCATTCAACCAATTCAAATAAGGCTGCCTATTTCTTCACAACAGAAGTTTTTGGCGACCCTGATATCGCGTTTATCGAAAAAAATGGCAGCACCTGGGGTGCGCCCGCCAGAGTCAATAATGATGTTCAAGGCAACGGTGCCATACAAGACCTGGTTTGGGCCGACTACGACACCGATGGCGACCTCGGTGTTTGCTGGCGAGATCGACGCAATGGCAATCCAGCTACATATCAGAGCCCTAGTCAGATTTATTGCCGAATTCAGACCAATGGATCATGGCAAAATGAATTTATTGTAAGTCCTTTGGTGACCGATGATTCCATTCTTCTTGAGAACGGCAACGATTTTTTAAGCGTGCAATTTGAAAACAACCTGCTCTACACCATATGGGGCGATGTTCGTAGCGGTTCGCTAAAAATTTATATAAACCGTTACGACCAAAACGACAGCACAAATACAGTTAGTGAAATCCCGACCCTTCCCAAGATATTTCCTAATCCGAGCAGTGGTCTCTTTGAGATTCCGCCTCATTTAACCCAACAGAATTTTGAATTATTGGATGCCAGAGGAAAGCTCCTTTTAAATGGTGCTCTTTCTGAAAAACTAGACTTGAGTTCATTCCCGTGCGGCGTATATTTGTTAAATGTTGCCGAAAGTCAATTTCAATTGCTTAAAAATTGAAATAAGTGTTGATATCTTCAGCAGTGCTTTTTCAAAAAATGCGGTATCTTTGAAACATGAGTGAATTTGTTGTATCGGCAAGAAAATACCGTCCGCAAACCTTCGACACCGTCGTTGGACAACAATCTATTACCAATACACTCAAAAACGCCATTAAAAATGAGCACCTCGCTCAAGCATTTTTGTTTTGTGGTTCTCGCGGTGTAGGAAAAACCACAACCGCCCGCATTTTAGCCAAGACCATCAACTGCTTCAATCCTACCTCAGCCATTGAAGCCTGTGACCAATGCGACTCCTGTTTGTCTTTTCATACAGGAAATTCACTGAACATCTATGAGCTAGATGCTGCATCGAATAATTCCGTTGACGATATCCGAAACCTCATCGATCAAGTGCGCATCGCGCCGCAACTCGGAAGCCATAAGGTTTACATCATCGATGAGGTCCATATGCTTTCGACCTCTGCGTTCAATGCTTTTCTGAAAACATTGGAGGAGCCACCAAAACACGCCATTTTTATTTTAGCTACAACAGAAAAGCATAAAATTATCCCAACCATCTTATCGAGGTGCCAAATTTTTGATTTTCAGCGCATTCGTGTTAAAGATATCGCCGATCATCTCGGTACTATTGCCACCAAAGAAGGCGTATCTGCAGACCCAGAAGCGCTGCATCAAATTGCGATGAAAGCCGATGGCGCCCTCCGCGATGCATTATCTATTTTTGATCAGCTCGTTACTTTTGCAGGCAACACACTTACTTACAAAGACGTCCTCGAAAACCTACATATCCTCGACTACGAATATTACTTCAAGGTGGTCGATGCAGCTGAAAAAGAAGATATTCCGGCGGCCCTCTTGATACTCAACGACATCTACGAAAAAGGCTTTGACGGACACCATTTTGTTGTTGGCCTTGCCGAACACCTTCGCAATATCTTAGTTTGTAAAGATCCACAAACAGCCAATTTACTCGAAGCACCTGACTCCATCAGACAACGCTTTATGCAGCAAGCTGCTGATATCGAGGCAACACGCCTGCTAAGAGGCCTACAGGTCTTGTCAAAAACCGACGTCGACTACAAAGCATCTAAAAACCAAAGACTCCTCATTGAGGTTGCGCTCATGCAGCTCTGCTCACTCAAGCAAGAGCAAGAAAAAAAAAAGGCCTAACTGACCGCATCGATATCCTGCCCTTTCCCAAGCAGTCTCTGCGTAAATCCAACAAATCGAGCACCCCACAAATCGCTGATCAAAAACCAAGTATACCGGTTCCAGAACAAACAACTGCGCCTCAAATAGCCACCAAAGCGCACATTATTTCAATTAAAGAAACCCTAGAAAAAGACAAAGCAGGTCAGCAACAGGTTCGTCAAGAAGACCTGCCCAGAGAAGGCTTTCACCTCGATCATGTCAAGATGTACTGGAAACAATACGCTTTTCAGCTCAAGGTGGACGGCATGGAAACCTTTTACAATGCCTTGATTAAACGAGATCCCATTCTCAAATCCGACGAAATACTTGAATTGATTGTCGATAATCTTGTACAATACAACTACATTCAAACACATTTACTTGCTTTCAAAGAATTCATGCGCAAGCAACTCAATAACTACTACCTAGATATTGTCCTGACACAAGCAGCTCCCGATGAAGACGAAGTGAAATTCTTGACGGGTAAAGATAAATTTGCGGCACTTGCCCGCAAGAATCCAAACTTGCACACACTTAAAAACCGTTTCAACCTCGATATCGATTACTGATGCAGCCCAAATGGCATTTTTTAAGTTCAGACCCGAGCCTCAGAGATACGGCCCTACAATTTCTGCAACGCTGGGAAAATAACCTTAATTTTTCCATTCATAGTTCCGGAACAACCGGCGATCCTCAATTACATACTTTTGAAAAAGACCAATTAATTCAATCCGCACAAGCAAGTATTACCGCTCTCGACCTCAAGTACCAAACCCGTGCGCTTCTGTGTTTACCCCTGACCAGCGTCGGTGGGCTCATGTTAATGGCGAGGTCCTTGGTGGCTGATTTCGACTTGTTTTTAACCACGCCAACTTCGCGTCCGTTGAAGGACCTCAGCGTTTCAATCGATTTCATAGCAATGGTTCCGACCCAGCTCCAACAAAGTTTAACCCATGATTTACAACAATTAAAAAAAATCTCCAAAATTCTTGTAGGTGGTGGTGCGCTAAGCGCTGAACAAGTCTTGGCTTGTCAAGAAGCCCAACTCGAAGTTTGGCAAAGCTATGGCATGACCGAAACGCTTTCACATGTTGCCTTGCGCAAAGTTAGCCCTACAGAAACTCCCTATTTTGAAGCATTACCTGGCATTACTTTTTCGCAAGAAAATGACTGTCTTTGCATACACTATCCGCACTTATACCCAAACGGATTGCGCACCAAAGATTTGGTACAACTCCATAACTCGACCCAATTCACTTGGTTGGGGCGCGCAGACCACGCCATCAATTCTGGTGGTTTTAAAATAATCCCAGAATTCCTTGAAGCCAAATTGGCGCCGTATTTTTCTATTCCTTTCTTTATTACCGGCCTCGCTGATCCCAAATGGGGTGAACGCGTTGTCATTGTGTTTGAAACCACCTCCAAACCCGACGTTTCTGCTTTAGATACCCTGCAACTCACCGCTGCAGAAAAACCAAGACAGTATGCGTGCATCCCACACTTTGAGCGTACGGATACTCAAAAAATCCGGCGCAATGCTATTCTTCAAAAGCTGAACCATGACGATTGGAGATCCCTTTAAGATATTGGGCATTCAACCGAATGCATCGGCTGCTGAAATCCGGAAAGCCTACCGTGCGTTGGTAAAAAAATACCACCCCGATAAAAATAAGAGCGAAGATGCGGCCGCACACTTCTTGGCCATACAAGAAGCTTACGAACAAATCAGTACTGGCCAGGTCATTAACCCAGCAACAGTTACCCAACAACAGCAAAAAACCCAGGCGACCTACGCGGAAGATTTAGAGGCCTATCGCATCAGAAGAGAAGCCACAAGAGAAAAATTAAGACAAAAACAACAAAAAGAAGAAGCCTACAGAATAGCCTATTTAAATAAACTCAAATCCGGAAAAAATGGCCTTTGGCACCGTTTTGTAGCCTATGCAGGAATCATTCTAACTTTCGTCCTATGGATCGATTATTTTTTGCCAGCCAAGCAAAACCCCATTCTGGTAAAAGCATATGGAATACATACCTATGGCAGTGTTGACGGACACAGCGTTCAACTTTTCGAAAGTACCGACGGACGCTATTTTTGGACTGCCGATTATTATACTCAGCAATTAACGAAGGTCAAAGCGTTGGCTAGTATCGATACACCTTGGCTTCACCAAGCCAAAGCGCTCGGGTTTCAAGATGGTCTCTATTACAAAACAGTCCCTATTCATTTTAGTTTTTACTGGGCTCAGATCTGGCTGAGTTTGTTATTCTTGCTACCGTTTATTTGTTGGCGCTGGGCAAGTGCGGATATTATTTTTGTAGCGGGTTCTGTGGTTTCTCGCTACCTTATTCTTGGACTTATCATTTTATTTTTAAGTACCGAAAACCGCTTCCTTCACCTATTTACACTCGGTTATATATGAAAACAAAAAAAGAAAAAGCGGCTTATGTCATTGAAATCTTGGAGCAATTGTATCCGAGTACACCTATTCCACTCGATCATAAAGACCCCTACACGCTGTTAATTGCGGTTTTGCTTTCGGCACAATGCACCGACGCGCGCGTCAATACCGTAACGCCTGCTCTTTTTGCTTTGGCCGATAACCCGTTCGATATGGCCAAGGTGCCAACCGCGCAAATACAACAAATCATTCGGCCCTGCGGATTGTCACCAAAAAAGGCGGCGGCCATAAGCGAACTCTCACAGATACTGGTCCAAGATTACAACGGGATTGTACCGCAAACCTACGAAGACCTCGAGCGCTTGCCAGGGGTTGGGCACAAAACCGCTTCGGTTGTCATGTCGCAGGGTTTTGGTTTTGCGGCATTTCCGGTCGATACGCATATTCACAGACTCCTCACACGCTGGGGATTAACCAGCGGGAAAAACGTGGTTCAAACAGAGCGCGATGCCAAGAAATTATTTCCAGAGCACACCTGGAACAAATTGCATTTACAGATTATTTTCTATGGGCGAGAATATTCACCAGCGCGTTCGCCAAAATTCGAAAAAGACCTGATTACCAGAACAATAGGCACGCCAAAAGCCCTAAAAGAGCTTTGTTGATATCAACAATTGTTTATAACCTTCCTTCACAACTTTTTCAAAACTATACCTCCTGAACTTTTTTGGTTCAGGGCGCCTTTCGCTATATTTGTTGTATGGACGCTCCGGATAACAATCGCAAACCTATTTCCCGTATCAAAACGCCAACGCAACCTTTTGCAGAAATGGGCAGAATTCCGCCACAGGCGCTTGATATCGAACAAGTTGTACTTGGCGCCATGATGCTCGAAAGCAGAGCCATCAACGACACCATCGATATTTTGTCTGAAAAAACATTTTACGATGTGCGTCACCAACATATTTTCAAGGCCATTCGGGCGCTTTTTGCGGCCACAAACCCCATAGACCTCGTTACCGTCACCAACCAACTTCAAAAAAGTGGCGAACTTGAATTAGCAGGTGGAGCTGGTTATGTAAGCTCCCTCACAACCCGTGTGGCCAGTGCTGCCCACGTTCAGCACCATGCGCGTATTTTGGCTGAAAAATTCATCAAGCGAGAACTCATCAGCGTCAGCTCAAAGATCATTCGCGACGCCTACGACGACACCCGTGATGTCTTTGATTTACTCCATGACGCAGAGGCTGATCTCTTCAGTATTGCCGAAAACAACATGTCCAAACAAGTGGGCTCGATGTCATACATTGTTCAGGAAGCAATCCACGAGATTGAATTGGCCTCCAAAAATACAGATGGCGTTTCGGGAATACCAACGGGCTTCCATGATCTCGATAAAGTTACCGCGGGTTGGCAACGCTCTGACATGATCGTATTGGCTGCTCGCCCTGGTATGGGTAAAACCGCTTTTGTACTTTCTATGGCGCGCAATACCGCAGTAGAATATGGAAAAGGCGTCGCCATTTTCTCTCTCGAGATGTCATCAGTGCAGTTGGTGAAGCGTTTAATAGCCAGTGAATCGAGATTACCTGCCGAAAAACTTCGAAAAGGTGACCTCAAAGAACACGAATTCCAACAACTCCACAGCCGCATTGGCAAACTTGCTGAGGCGCCCATTTTCATCGACGACACACCCGGCATCAATATCTTCGATTTTAGGGCCAAATGTCGTCGACTCAAAGCGCAGCACAATATAGACCTCGTCATCATCGATTACTTGCAGCTCATGAGTGCCAAAGATTCGAAAAGCGGCGGAAACCGCGAGCAAGAAATCTCCACTATATCTCGTTCCATTAAAGAAATTGCCAAAGAACTTAACGTTCCCATTATCGCCTTATCTCAGCTGAGTCGTTCGGTAGAAACCCGAGGTGGAGACAAACGCCCAATGCTATCCGATTTACGTGAATCTGGCGCTATCGAACAAGATGCCGATATCGTTTCGTTTATTTATCGTCCTGAGTACTACGACCTCACCCAAGATGCAGATGGAAATTCTACACTCGGAATCGGAGAAATCATCATCGCCAAGCACCGAAATGGTGCGCTCAAAAACGTAAGACTGCGTTTTGTTCCGGAATTTGCCCGTTTTGAAAACCTCGATGAAGTTGAGGCGCTCGACATCCCTGGCCCAATTAACTCCAATTTATCTCAATTCAATCAAGAATTTTCTACCTACACGATAAAAAGTAAAATGGATGAAGGCAATGAAGATATTTTCAGCAAAGACAACAATGAGGAAGATCCATTCTAAACTGCTTTTTACGCTCTTTGCATTTTGCTTTAGCTTTCAACTTAGCGCTAGTCAGATTTTAGTCCCAATGGACGAAAGTCAAAGGGACCATCTCAAAGCATATGGCGTGGCCTATTGGGCTTTAGAAAATCAAGTCATTATCGAATGGCTGCTCAATTACCGTGGCGGAAGCTTTCTGATTCCCCACTTGCAACGCATAGAAGAAGAATTGCTACTCCGAAACGTTAGCTATCAAATTTTAGCCGACGGCCAAGTCAATAAAATCAAGTCAGAAATTGCCGATCCAGAAGTAAATATGGAGGTTGTTCAGCTGGAGAAAGCGCCCAAAATCGCCGTTTACACGCCCCCAAATAAACTCCCTTGGGATGACGCCGTTACACTCGTACTCACTTACGCCGAAATTAAATACGACAAAATC
Organism: Sphingomonadales bacterium; assembly: GCA_046074325.1. GTDB lineage: Bacteria > Bacteroidota > Bacteroidia > Flavobacteriales_D > Crocinitomicaceae > UBA952. Next base: position 28,952 of record JBJTNX010000070.1, on the reverse strand, counting down.
TACGACTCCGCAATTGTCAATGGTGTACTTCCTAAGTACGATTGGCTGCACCTGCACCACGAAGACTTCACTGGACAGTACGGTAAATTTTATAGCTCAGCGCGCATGCAAAGTTGGTACCAACAAGAAGTCCAGCGTTCAGAGGCTGCAGCTGCCAAACTCGGATATGCGTCAACAGCCGCACTCAAAAAGGCTGTAGCGCTCAATATCCGCAACTTTGTTATTGGAGGTGGTTTTCTGTTCACCATGTGTTCCGGAACCGACTCTTTCGATATCGCGCTTGCCGCTCAAAATGTCGACATACAAGAAGCTATTTTTGATGGCACCCCTTCAGACCCCAAAGCACAAGAAAAACTCGATTTCAACCAGACTTTCGCATTTCAAAACTTTCATATCATCAAAGACCCCATGGTCTATGAATACAGCGATATCGACGGCACTGATCTGCGCACGCAACGTCTGATCACCGAAAAGACCGACCAATTTACCTTATTTGATTTTTCGGCCAAATGGGATGTCGTTCCAACAATGCTTACACAATGTCACGTGGATGTCATTAATGGCTTTATGGGTCAAACTACCGATTTTCATAAAGAATTCATTAAGCCGAATGTCTTAATACTCGGTGAAAACAAAGCGGCAAATACCGCCAAATATGTCCATGGCGAATTTGGGCAAGGCACCTGGACTTTCTACGGGGGCCACGACCCCGAAGATTACCAACACCTTGTTGGAGACCCACCTACAGACTTAAATCTACATCCAAATTCTCCTGGATACCGCCTCATTCTCAATAACATACTATTTCCTGCTGCTAAAAAGCAAAAACGCAAAACATAGTTTTATTAAGAAATTGCTTCAATTCGCATTTTTTTACTTAAACTTGCAACGCATTTCAAAACACCCCGTTCGGGGTATCTTCAAAATCAGCACTTAAGATCTTATTAATGGATATCAAAACCCTCGAGAGCAAAAAAATCTCAGACCTCCGCGTTATAGCGCAAACTGTTGGCATTGATGCCAGCAACATGAAAAAAAACGAAATCATTGCAGCGCTTACCGCAAACGCGCCTTCTAGCGAAGAAAATAATGCGCCAAAGAAGAGAGGTCGTAAACCAAAAGAGGCGGTCTCAGCGTCAACCCAGGACAACACTGAAACGATTACCGAAACTCCTGCCGAAACGATTACCGAAACACCTGCCGAAACTCCTGCCGAAACTCCTGCTGAAACCAAGCAAGAGAAACCGCGCCATGAACACCAAAATCGTCAACAACGACCTGAGCGTCGCGAGCGACCTGAGCGCCAGGAACAACAAAGCAAATCGGAGCATCAAAATAGACCATCGCGCAACGAACAACAACAGCAACGCAACGAACAACAACAGCAGCAACGCAACGAACAAGCCCTCAAAGAAGAACAATTTGATTTGGTCGGTATTGTCTCTGCAGAAGGGGTCCTAGAGGTCATTCAAGATGGCTATGGATTTTTGCGTTCCTCTGACTATAACTACTTACCTTCCCCTGATGATGTTTATGTATCACAACATCAAATTAAATCATATGGCCTCAAGACCGGAGATACCGTTAAGGCCACAATTAGACCTCCGCGTGAGGGCGAAAAATTCTTCCCGCTCGTAAAAGTAGAATCGATCAACGGTCGCGACCCGTCATACATCAGAGACCGCGTTCCTTTTCAATACCTGACTCCGCTCTTCCCTTCTGAGAAATTCAAGCTGACAGGTCATGCCCAAGAAACGCTTTCTACGCGCGTCATGGATCTATTTGCCCCCATCGGAAAAGGCCAACGCGGCATGATTGTCGCGCAGCCCAAAACGGGTAAAACCATGCTTTTAAAGGATGTCGCGAATGCCATCGCCGCCAATCATCCTGAAACCTATCTCATTGTTTTACTCATCGACGAACGCCCAGAAGAGGTGACCGATATGGCCCGTTCTGTAAAAGCAGAAGTAATTGCCTCCACTTTCGATGAGCCTGCAGACCGACACGTAAAAGTGGCCAATATGGTCCTTGAAAAAGCCAAGCGTATGGTAGAGTGCGGTCACGACGTCTGCATCCTACTGGACTCCATTACGCGTCTGGCACGTGCCTACAATACGGTATCGCCTGCTTCTGGTAAGGTTTTATCAGGAGGTGTTGATGCAAATGCACTCCATAAACCAAAACGCTTTTTTGGTTCGGCCAGAAAAATTGAAAACGGCGGATCCCTATCCATTCTTGCCACTGCGCTTACCGAAACAGGTTCCAAGATGGACGAAGTCATCTTCGAAGAATTCTAAGGCACCGGCAATATGGAGCTCCAACTCGATCGTAAAATTTCAAACCGACGCATCTACCCAGCCATTGACATTACCGCCTCTGGTACGCGCCGTGAAGACCTTCTGGTTGGCAAGGATGTACTTCAGCGCGTTTGGTTGATCCGTAAGTTCATTGCTGACATGAACCCAGTCGAAGCCATGGAGTTTATGAAATCACACATGGAGAACACGCTTTCTAACGAAGAATTTTTGGTGTCAATGAATAGCTAATGAAAAACGGTTGGTTGTACGCTTTGCTTTTTAGCATAGGCTGGATTGCTATTAAAATGACAGCCTTTGCACTCGAATGGCACCTAGATGACATTCAAATCTTTGTATTGCTTAATATGGCCTTCTTGACTGCCGCTATCGCATTGTTTATGTACCGTCAAAAAAGGCAAGAAACCGAAAGCAATATCCTCACTGATATCAAAACTGGTCTCAGCGTCGGGTTGCCTTACACCCTCATTGTCAGCTTTTTCTTGTTCTTTTATTACAGAGATATTTATCCGGAATTCAACCAACACAAATTAGCGGCCTATGCGCAAAGAATGGATTCAGCAAAAGAAATCGCTGCGATCCGAAAGGCAAATAGTGCACTTGAAAACAAAACCGACAAAGAGATCGTGCAAATGGCCAGAAAAAACACAGCCATGATGTACAACCCGCAGTTCACCTTGAGTATTAGTTTACTGGCGCTTTTGGTTTACAGCACACTCAATAGTTTACTGATTGCCGTCATTTACCGCAAAGTAATTTTTAGAGACTAGCCAGCAATTGCGCTCCTAAAGCATCGTAATCAATGCCATCAAAATTACCACTCGACATCAGGAGTAACACCTTATTGTGCCAATTCTGAGCGTTGATAAAATCCAAAACAGCGTCGGTTTGCGTACAAACCTGAACACCGCCTCCAAAGCCTTCAGCGACCTCTAAATCTGATAATTCCGGTAATTTCTTATGCGCCACAACTTCTGGACTAAAATAAACCAGCGCTTGATCTGCGCTGCTCATCGCGCCATTGTATTGTGGCAAAAAGGCTTTTTGTAAGGAACTAAAAGTATGGAGTTCCATACATGCCACCACCTCTCGGTTCGGATACTGTTGCTTGACGGCTGCGGTAGTTGCTTTGAGTTTGGACGGAGAGTGTGCAAAATCTTTGTACATCACAAAATCAGGTGCTTCAGTTACTTTTTGCAGACGCTTTCCTGCTCCAGTGAAATCAGCCATAGCATCCAGAAAAGCAGTTGGCTCAATACCCATTTGTTGGGCGACGCGCATGGCGCCCATGAGGTTTTGAAGATTATGTGCACCAAAAATACTTAGTGGATAGTTTTTACCTTCAAATTGAAGAACTGTTCCGCCTTCAACCGGCTCAAAAACTGGTGTGGCGTAAGGTATTTTTTGAATATGCGTCGTCTGGTTAGCGAGATCAACAATGATTTGATCTTCTTGATTATAGACCAAAGCACCACCGGATTCGATGAGCTCAATAAACTGTGCAAATTGTGAAACGTAATTTTCAAAAGTTGGAAAGACGTTAATGTGGTCCCAGGCGATACCCGAAAGTAAGGCTATGTTTGGTTGATACAAGTGAAATTTTGGACGGCGATCAATTGGCGAGCTCAGGTATTCGTCTCCCTCTAAAATCATAAATTGAGCGGTATCCGATAAACGAACCATGCAATCGTAGCCATCGAGTTGCGCGCCGACCATGTAGTCGACCTCGAGGCCTAATTTAGCCACAGCATGCAGGAGCATAGAGGTAATGGTTGTTTTTCCATGACTACCGCCAATGACAACGCGCGTCTTGTTCTTGCTTTGTTCGTAGAGATACTCAGGGTAGCTGTAAATTGGAATACGGAGTGCCTTGGCTGCAGCAAGTTCTGGGTTGTCTTCACGGGCGTGCATACCCAAAATAACAGCAGATAGACCACTGTGAATACGTGTGGCATCCCAGCCAAGGTTCTCTGGTAAAATACCTTGTTTTTGGAGTCTAGAACGCGAAGGCTCAAAGATTTCGTCGTCAGAACCCGTCACCTCTATTCCTTTTCTAGACAAAGCAATAGCGAGGTTGTGCATGGCACTTCCGCCAATGGCAATAAAATGAACTTGCATGTGTATTATTTTTTCAGAACGTTGGCACCAGTGGAGTCATTGAACCATACGTATTCTGTACTCACTTGTCCATCTCTTGTAAAATAAGTTTTGCCGTTTTCGTCGGTAGTCTGTTCGTAAACCACGCCATAACCGTTGGCATCAACAACCACTCTTCGGATCACAACCTTTGTTACATATCCTTCCTTATTTTTGATCTGATAGGTTTTTTCTGTCATGGTATTGGAAGGGAACAACACACCATTTTCATCTCTGAGGTAATTTGGAGTTGTTTTCAATTGTACTGTAGAGGCAGCAGTTTGCTGTATTTGCTCATACTGAGTAATGCCTCCGTTGGACGCAGCATCTTGCTGTACTTGCTTGGTGTAGGCCACTGTCTGACTTCTTTGATTGAGTTCATTGACGTCCTTTTCGGCTTGTACCGCCTGTTGATGCAATTGCAAGTCTTTTTGATTTTGTATGGTATTGAGGCGATTCAACTCGTATTGTTGACGTTCGTCAGCAGCTTTTACTTCAGTTTGTTCTTGATAGTCTTTGGCGTCCTTCCAAGCACTTAAGTTGACATCGTTTTCTTGTTGTCTTGCTGCTGCCGCAGTATTGCGTGCAGTGATGGCTACTTCGGTAGCTTGTGCTGCATTGGCTTTATCTGCTTGAAGAGTGGCTTGGGTCTGGTCAGCTTGTCTTGTGCTGAGTTCGCGCTGTGATCGGGAAAGCTCTAATTGCGCTGTCGTTTCGAAGGAGCCCACAGCTGCATTTTGTTGAGAGAAATAGTTTTGGTATTCTACCTCAGTACGAATTTGTTGTTGGGTTCGATATGGCGCTTCTTCTTTGGCATCTCGGGTTTGACGCAAATCTGAAAAGACCATCGAATTATCAGATGTAACCTCTTGTCCAGGTGCACTTAAACGAATACCCGCAGGTTCGGGCTCAGGGGTATCTATTTGAGTTTGAACTACTGCCGGAGCAAGAATGGTACGCAGAGAATCTGCACTTTTTTGCAAAGTATTGAGTTCATTGACACCTAAGTACGCCACATGACTTTGTGCATTTGCATGAAGTTTTTCTAAGGCTTTCAGGGCGGCTGCGTTATCTTTGGTTTTAACCAAGCCATAAGCCGCTTTTCGTGCAGCATAGTACGCCTCCATGGCACTGATTTTCTCCTTGAGCTCAATCACCTCAGGTTCGTTTTGGCGACTTTTCATCGGGTCTGAATTGAGGATATTTTTGGCCATAGTGTAGAATTGAGGCCCTTTGTTGAAATTCTCATTGGCTTTGGCCAATTGATTTTGATACACCTGCGACATCGAATTGATACCTTCAGTAACGCGCTTCATGCCAGCTTGAAGCTCTTTGGAATAGGTATCCATTAGGCTTTGCTTGTGAAAAAGTGCAATTTGTTTGTCTGCTTTCTTATAAGTTTCCAAAGCGATATCGTACTTCTTTTGTAAGTATTGGTCATTGGCCAATTTCAGTGTTTTTTTGAGTTCTGCTTCAGTTAAGAGATCTTGTTTGATGTCTTTGATTTTACGCAATTCGGCATCGACTTGATCTTTCTGTGTGGGCTGAATCTGGAGTGCTTCGTTGTATTTTGAGGCCGCTTCGTCGTAGCGTTTGGCCGTCATAAGGGCAGCCGCGGCCTGCATGGTCTTTTGAAAAGCTAATGATTTGGCTTGGTTTTGTTCAGCCTCAATGCGCGCTTTTGTAACTGCTGCCAGTTCTTGTTCAACGGCAGCATTGCCCGGACGCAGTGCAGAAGCTTCTTTGAGTTTGCGCTCTGCTAAATTGAGGTCTTGGGCAGCAAGGGCAAGACGGGCTTCTTCTAACAATTGGTTTTGTTTGGCTGTTTGCGCTGCAGCTAATTTGGCGTCTTCTTGGGCTTTTTGGATCACTTGCTTTTTTTGTAAAGCACTTGGATCAGAAGGTAAAATGACTAAAATTGAATCTAAGTAAATGATGGCTTTGTCTGGTTGCTGAGCCGCCAATTGTTTGTCTGCCTCTTGCAGTAAACGGTTTTTCGTTTTGAGGTGAACTGCTGCCAGATAAGCATCTAGTGCTTTGGTGTCTGCATCGGACTTCACCAATGAAATGTGTTCCAAACGCTGTGCAGATGGAGACCAAACATATTTATCAGTTGGTGTATTTTTGGCAAAACTGAGGTCGACATCAGGTTTCAATAGGTACAGTGCAGCATCTAGGTTACGACTCAGTGTAAGTCCTGCCGGTTTTTGTGCTTGGCCTTGAAAGGCGGTGAGATCGATGAGGATATATTTGGTAAGGTAACCTCCTTTTGATAGACGCAATTGAATCGGCTGCCCCTGTGTGATTTTCGCCGAAATATAATATTGGCCGCTTTCATTGGACAACACTTTCGTCAGGACGGCATCTTGTTGCATGAGGTCAACGTTAACGCCAAAAACAGGCTTTTGGTCTTGCAAATTGGTGGTGTTCCCTTCGATGACGACTAAAAAATCGCGCTGCGCCAACGAAGCAAACGGAAGCATTATAAGTACAAAAGCGAATAATTTTATCATGGCAATCAAAGGTTTGTCAAATGTTGTTTTCAACGCAAATTGGTACATTTGTTTCAAACACAAATTTGCTAAAAATCAACGAGTAAAAAAAATGCTGCATTTTGAGCAATTGAGCTTCTGGGAACACCAACAGTATTTAGCACACAATACCTTTGTTATTGTAGGTGCAGGGCTTGTTGGCATGTCTACCGCGCTTTCATTAAGAGAGCGGTTCCCCAGTGAAAAAATTTGCATCATTGAAAGGGGCTACTTACCGACCGGTGCCAGCACCAAAAATGCAGGATTCACTTGTTTTGGAAGCCCGACAGAATTACTCGATGACCTCGCGCATATTCCCGAGCAAACCATTTGGGATACAGTAGCACTCCGTCTAGAAGGCCTGCGCTTACTTAAGGAGCGCGTTGGTGAAAAGGGAATGAACTACCAAAATTGTGGGTCTTGGGACCTCATTTCTGCTACCGAATTGCCTATTGATAACGCAGCTATAGGTTACCTCAACCTTGAATTTGAAAAGCGTTTTGGTCTTCAAGAAGTGTATAGGCAAAATGACCAAAGCATCTGCAAATTTGGCTTCAAAGGCTTCCGTTCTGCTTATTTCAATCCCTATGAAGGTAGCATTGACACCGGTCTACTGATTCATACACTTTATCAAAAATGCATTGCTGCAGATATTCGTTTTTTATTTGCAACAGAAGTACTTTCTTTTGAAAATAACCGCAATCAAGTACATATCCACACCAATCGCGGCGAATTAAACTGCGTAGAACTCTTTTTATGCACCAATGGATTTGCGCAGCCTTATTTTCAAAACGAAATGAAACCGGCCAGGGCTCAAGTTGTAGTCACCAAACCGCTTGCTCACCAACTAAGAGGTACTTTCCATAGTGAGCGCGGTTACTACTATTTTAGGGATATTGGTGACCGTATTTTATTAGGCGGTGGTCGGCATTTGGATTTTGAGGGAGAAACGACCACTAAATTTGAATCAAATGCGCTTATCCACGAAGCCCTTCTGAAAAAACTGAGTACAGAAATACTTCCGGGGGTTCCTTTTGAAATCGAACGTGCCTGGTCTGGAATTATGTGTGTAGGTAATGAAAAAAAACCAATTATTAAATCGCTGAACAAAAACGTGCACGCAGGTGTTCGAATGGGAGGAATGGGCGTGGCAATTGGTTCTGCAGTTGGAGAAGCCCTTAGTAAATTGGTTTAGAGCATGAAGCAAAAAAAACAAACAGAAGCACCGTTTGTCAATCCTATTGACCCCGATAAAATTGCACTGAATCCACATTTATTGCCTTATGCGCACACCGTTGGCGGTACTGTTATCAAGCCTGAAGACACGGGTAAACTCAAAGGAAGAGCCCTCAGCGCCATGAACCAACAAACCGATATGCAATTGTCTCAGATATATGAACAAATGCAGCTATTGGCCGCCCAAGCACAAAAGATTCAAGCCAGAAAAACCATATCTGATTATATCTATCAAACAGAACTGCGTTTTGAACCATTAATCAATCATACCTATCATTTGTACCGTAAGGCAGATCAAAAACTCATGTTGTCCTTGATCGATCAGAACGCTTGGGGAAAATCAGGCAAAGACCTCGAATTTTTGGCCAGTGTTAAATTGCTTGCCGACCATACTTGGGAAATTATTGAGCAGAATCCCGATTTTGATTTTGGCCAATAAATTAGGGCCTAACGTATAAAAATCCAATCATTCGAAGTCGAGCGTGCCGCGTCAAAATGGTAGCCAAGCAAATCAAACGATTTGAGTTGTTCAGGTTCTTTAAGCTGTAGTTGAGCGCACCAACGCAGCATGGTGCCACGCGCCTGTTTCGAAAAAACAGAAACCGCTTTTGGCTTACCGTTATTCAACTCTAAAAATTGTGGCGTGATCATTCGGGCAAGCAATTTAGGGTCTTCTATTACCTTGCTGTATTCTGCACTCGCCAAATTGATAATGCAATCTTCTTTGGAAAGCGTCTTGTTTAAAAAATCTCGAATTGGTTTTTTCCAAAAAGAATAGAGCGATTGGTTTTCCGGAAGCACTGCCGCTTGCGCCATTTCTAAGCGGTAGGGTTCTACACGCGTTTGCGCGCTTAAAACGCCGTACAAACCTGAAAGGATGAAGAGGTTTTCTTGCAGATAAACAAGCTCGTTTTCCTGTAAATTTTCGGCATCAAGTGCCTTAAACGCTTCGCCGATATATGCATAAAGCGCAGGTGCACTTTGACTTTCATTGCCTTTCTTGCCCCAATTTTGGATGTAGTTATAAGCTTCAAGTGCCTTGTCTGCCGATAATTTCATGCAGAGCTGCACCTCTTTGAGGGACCATTTTTTGAGCTGCTTGATGACCAAATTGGTTTCTTTTTTAAAGACCAACTGCGCAGCTGCAGTCGCGTTGTAAGGGCGCATTAATTTTGCAGGAGACAACAGGATTATCATGAATGCAAAAATAAGACTTCAACAACTGATTTCGATAAATTTTCATAATTTCATAGTGCTAAACTCAACTTATCAACTATGAAACTACGCTACCTTCTCGTATGCTTGTTATTTGCGCAGCAGTTTGCGGCCCAACAAGCAGAATTTTATGGATATTTCAGCCCAGGAACTGCTCAACTAGTGGCAGCGCCAACAGGTGCCGATGCCAATAAAGAAATCATTGTTCCCAACTTCAAAGGCCGTGAATTAGCTGTTCAACTCGGCAGCAATGCGCACCAACCTGATTGGGTCTGGCAACAACATCAAAACGCACAAAAAACGGTTTCAGCAAGTTTGCTGTGGCAAGTTCAAGGTATTGGCAACGGCATTTCACCACCCGATCCAACCGGAGAAGCCGATTCAACTGTGTACATCCAAGGAACCAATGCCGGTAGCGGTGGCTCCTACAAGATTTTTAACAAGTCCACAGGAGCTGCCGTAAGTGGCACGCTCGTGATGGCCTCTACTTTGGGTAGCCCAACTGTTACAGGCCTTGGAGATCCCGTCATTCTCTATTACAAAAGTGCTAAACGCTGGATTATCACCCAATTTTCAACCCAGGCTCAAAAAAAATTGCTCGTATATGTTTCACAAACGAGCAATCCACAAGGGGCATATCATTTTTACCAATTCACATGCCCAAATTTCCCCGATTACCCAAAATGGAGTATTTGCGAAACAGCCGACGCCTTGTTAGCGACCACCAACGAAGGCGGCCCACCGCGCGTCTATGCCATGAAACTCAGTGCGCTTATCTCTGGTGCCACTTCTCCATTCATTGGCGTTGCCATTGGCTATACCCTCAACGGATTTGGTTTTCAATCGATTACACCTGTAGACCTCGAAGGTGACCTTTCGGCACCACTTGGTCAAAAACCACTTTTTGTGCGTCACCGCGACGATGAAAAGCACACCAACGGCTCACCTGATAGCCCTACCAACGACTGGATAGAAATCTGGGAAATGACCATCAACTGGACGAACAACACTGGAAGCGTTGCTAAAATTCAAGATGTGCCTATCACTGAAATCGATTCCGATCTTTGTGGTCTGACGAGCTTTTCTTGTATTTCACAACCTGGCACCACCGTAAAACTAGACCCCCTTCGCGAATGCGTCATGTACAAAGCACCTATGCGGGTTTTCAACGATCACCAGGCCATGGTCTTATGTTTGGCAACAGATGTCAACGGAAACAACCGCGCAGGTGTGCGTTGGCTAGAACTTCGTCGACCTACAGGCAGCACTGGCAGCTGGAGTTTGTATCAAGAAGGTACTTACGCACCCGGAACCACACTGAATCGCTGGATGCCTGCCATCAATATTGACAAATACGGAAATATCATGATGGCGTATTCAACATCCGGAACCACCGCACCAGATTATCCTTCCATTCAGATGACTGGTCGTAAAGCATGTGATCCACTCGGACAAATGACACTTCCAGAAACCATGATCAAGCAAGGAATGTCGGCAAGAACCTCAAACACCCGTTGGGGTGATTACCATCACATGTGCATCGATGACTTCGATGGCCTGACCTTTTTCTACACCGGTGTAGTCATGAACTCCAACAACAATATTGTCACCAATGTATCTGCCTTTAAAATGAACCCAGACTCACTGGATTTAGCAATCCTAGAGGCCTTTACAACTCAAAATGGTGGTATTTGCGGTTCGAGCACAGAGGTGGCTGTGGTGGTAGAGAATAGAGGTGTCAATGCCATCACTACATTTAACCTAAGTGCTCAGGTTGGAACTGCTGGCGCCATTTCGCAAAATTACAATTCAAGCACCCTGAACAGCTATCAAACCATTGATACCATCTACATAATGGCAAGTGGCTTACAAGCAGGTGCCAATGTACTTAACCTGCAACTGGCAAATATCAATGGCATCGGCAATGATGAAAACACCTGCAACGACGCATTTAGCATCAGTATCAATGTATTAGGCGCCTCTTCTTTCACCGTGAATCCGATTGTAAGCCAGCAGCCTAGTTGCAATGCGAGTAACGGAATTATTGAACTACAAACAAGTGGTACAGGAGCGCCTTTTACATATAGCATCGCTAACTCACCTAGCCAAAGCACCAATACATTTAGTAATCTTGCCGCTGGAAGCTACAACTATAGCGTTTCGGACAACGCAGGCTGCACGGTTTCAGGTACTGTTACACTTGCAGCCACTGCTTCCATCGGCGCAAATATCTCACAAACTACTTCTATTGCTTGTGCTGGATCCCAGACTGCAACCATTGTGGTGAGCCCAACTGGCGGCACCGCGCCATACAACTTCACTATCAATAACGGCGCTGACCAAGCCAGCAATACGTTTGTCAACCTCGGCGCGGGCACCTATACCATTGGTGTTATTGATGCCAATGGTTGTAACACAACACTCATTTATGTCGTTACGGAACCGGCTGCCTTGAGCGTCAACATGATCCCGACTATGATCAGTTGTAATGGCGCTAACGACGGAATATTGACCAGCCAAGTCAGTGGCGGAACAAGTCCATATACCTATTCACTCAATGGCGGAACAGCTGTAAATACTCCTAATTTCAATAATTTGGCAGCAGGCACCTACATGCTTACAGCAACTGATGCGAATGGCTGTCAGCAAGCTTTTACCTCCACCATTACTGAACCCACCGCACTCGTATTGAATGCCAGTACTACCGTATCCAATGGAAATGACGGCACCATTGCTTTGAGTGCAAGTGGCGGGAATTCACCCTACACCTACTCGATGGATGGGCAAACCTATTACTCAGGCTCATTCTTTGCCAACCTCGCGGTTGGTACTTACATTTGCTACGTGAAAGACAACAACGGCTGCATCACTTCCATAGAGGTCACCGTCAATACATCTGGACTTGCTGAGCTCAGTTTTGCTGCTGCCAACTTGTACCCCAACCCCAATAATGGCAGTTTTGAAATCCAAATTGAAGGTGTTCAAGGCCAAGTTATTGAAGCCAAATTATTCAATGTACTCGGGCAACAAATCAGTGTATTTAAACTCTATGCCCAAAATGGAAGCATCAAACAACCACTAGAACTGAGTCCAAAAATTGCCGCCGGCACCTACTACCTCGGTTTATACGATGGGCAACAAGCTGCCGTATTACAATTCATTAAAAAATAGGCCTAGAATTCAAAGGTGGCGAGGTCGATTTCCTCGTCCACCTTTCCTAGGCGTCGCGTGACAACGCGCCTCACCTCGAAAGGGGTTCCGTAATATTGAAAGAACTGTACTGTAAGAATCGCCTTCCCACTCAGTGTTGGCCTATGATTGCCAAAGTAATGGGCTTGAATCGTGTAGGTTCCTCTGGGTGCTTTTCGAATGACATACTCTTCAGGGCCATATCCTTGCGTAAAATCATTGGAAATACGACCGCCGTTTGTTGTATTCTTATAGGAATACATACATTTCTCGCCATTGGGTTCGGTTACCCATAAGTCGACATCGGTATCGTCGGCATCCCAATTGAGTACAACCCGAATATCTAAAGGCAATTTAACGCGGAACTCGGACGGTATTTGCTGTGCATCGATTTGCTTCGGGTATTTCACTAATAAATGATTAATTTCATTGAGGGCAATCAAATGAATACCCCAAAAGCGACCGTCAAATGGTTGTTTTACCAGTTTCCATAAACAATTTACCGCCAAATTATATTGGCCATTTTCAGCCAGCGCCAAAGCATAGTCTCTGTAAGATTGTGGTTCTTCCGGACGCAATTCCAAGACTTCTTTAAGCAACACAAGCGCCAGTTTTTTGGCTTTCAATTCCATTAATTTTTGCGCTACCACACGCATGAGCGCGACATCTTTAAGCTCCATTTCTGCTAAATTTGTCAGGATTCGAATGGCGGTTTTGGCATCGTGTTTGGCGTTAAAAAAGTCCGCTACATCAATAAAAAAAGAAGGTTGCGCCGCATAGGTAGGCTTGAGCTGTAAATATTGGCTGTAGGCATCTTTGAAAGGAACACTGCGTAGTTTTCGAAGATAAGATGTCTTCGGATTCCAGGCTGCAAGTGCAATTGTTGCTTGAGGTACGGTGCTCATTGAATTGCCATTGGCATCATTAACGGTAACATGATAAGTCCCAAAACCAGAACTCAAATCAACTCCGCTTGGCGCCGCACTATTGGACCAAGAAAAAGTCGCGTTAGCACCCATAGCCGTGGCATTCAAATTGAAGTTTGCTCCACTTGGGTTCACTGAGAAATTACTAGTGGGCTCCTCCATCTCTTGCGTAGAAGGAGGGGCGATGCTAAAGTTTTGTTCAGAATGCCTTTCTGGTTCTATTTTTTGTTTTTTACGTTTTTTGGGATCCTTCCAATACCATCTCTGATAGGCCTTCCAATCTTTACGAAGCTGCTTTAGATGTGATTTTTGCGGATCTGGATTTTGCTGCTTTTTCTGTTCAGCAAGTGCCTTAAAATACGCTTTCTGCATAGACGGAGGCGGCACAATTTGGTGCTCGAGGTAATCCTCAAGGGCATCGAGTACCAGCAACGAAGTGGCCGAACTGGCTAAACGATACTTGACTCCTAGCGCTAAAATTGCCTTTTGGTTTTTTTGAGGTTGTGTTTCTAAACCTGCTAATTTTGTCAAAGCCCAGCGCTTGACCTCAGATTTACCTGCTGAAATACGGGTGCTTTTTGGCAAATCAATGACGGTTTGAGCGATTACATTTTTGGCATCTAATCCAAACTGAGCAGTCAGTTTTTTACATGTCCGTGGCACACGAATACTCAACATCAATCTTTGTGCAGCTGGGTCGAGTTCCGTGGTATAATACTCCAAGCCGCTGAGCTGCTCTTTAAAGCCAAGAAAACGCAAGTATTGTCGGGTCAATTGCTGTAAAGCTTCCTGGATACTTATTTGCTGAAGATCAATGACGCTACCATTGGTTTGATTGGCAAGATCCTGCAATAAACCTTTATCCAATTTACCACTATTCACAATTGGATAAATTTTTGTCTTTCCTGCTGAGAAATGAAAAGTACCTAAAGATTGAAGACCATCCGTAAACAACAGCACTTCTTTCCCACTCATTTTGCCAAATTCAAGACAAGACAACGCCGACCCGCCGTCGTAATCAAGCTCCTTTATATATGACTTCAGACCTATGGCCTGTCCGTTTTTGATGTCAAAATAGTTCTTCTCAAGTACTTGATGCGCAAAACAGAGTAATTCGATACGGCCACTAGGAATACGGCGAATATATGCCATCAATAAGGCAAGCTCTTTATTGCGTGCCGACGGATTATCTCTTGATGCAGAAGCATCCCAGCAGACTGTTATTGAACGCGGGGCTTTTTTTGGCGCATATTTAAGCGGCAAAGGCATGTTCGTATTGAAATAAACAGCGCCGCCTAGTTGATTGGCTTGGGCTTGCATTCTTTGCGACAAGGGCAATTTGATTTGAATACGAAGATCAAGAGGCTTTTTGTAAAAATTGTATTTGCGTAGTACAATAGGTTTACCAGACCTATAACTGATTGCTTTATAACTGAAATGACCGAAGCTATTTTTACTTTGAAGCGGTAGTGAAAAATAAGCGTGGGTTGCATCCTGCACAAGTACTGCACTCACCTCAAAAATGAGTTTTTTTGGTACCCTACTGAGTAATGGAAAAACGCGCATACGAAAAGTGTTGCCTGCAACTTGTTCAATGAGCCCAGGATCTATTCCTTTTCTGACTGTAGCTTCATAGGCGATACGTGCCTTTTTTTTCTCGACGGCTACCGCTGGACGCATTTCTCCGTTCACCTCCAGGGAGAATGCGGTCAGGGTTTGTCCTTGATTTAATAGCAGTTCGAAGTCAGCTTCAAGTGTTTTCGAATACGGATTAGTCACTATAAGTTCGTAACGGGTTCGGGCGTAGCCATTCTCGAGGTAACTTTTAATTTTTAGCGATTGATACTGTAAACGTAAGTTGGTATCGCCTTTAACCTTAAGTGCCGGCACTTGTGTTTGTAGATTGGCTGGAAAATCAGCTTTTCGCGTGCTTTCCTTGTCTGTTTTTAAAGCCTTGTATGGATCTGTAACAGGCTCAGGTTGATCTGTAAGCCACCAACCAAAAGCGAACACCAAAAGAAAAATTAGTCCGGCTAAGAATTTGTTTTTCATATTCATCAAGCGTAATAACGCAATTAAGACGTACACCTAACAAAAAAGCCGCTTCTGAGAGCGGCTTTTTTGAAAAAAAACTTTTGTGATTAAGCGCGAAGACGCTTAGAGAAGTCGAGAAGAATTGGCGTTGCCACACAAAGTGAAGAATAGGTACCAATTAATACACCGACCAACAAAGCAAATAAGAAACCTTTAATTGCAGGACCGCCAAAGATGAACATAATCAAAACAACTACAAATAGAATCATAGAGGTGTTGAACGTTCTTGATAGGGTGCGGTTAAGGGAGCTATTAATGATATCGCCGTGGTTGTCATCGGCTTTGCTCTTGCGTAGGTTTTCACGAATACGGTCAAATACAATCACGGTATCGTTCATGGAGTAACCAATAACGGTAAGAATTGCCGCAATGAAGGCCTGATTGACATCTAGGGTAAAGGGCAAGTATCCGTGTAGCAAAGAGAAAATCGAAATCACAAAAAATGCATCGTGAGCCAGACCTACGATGGCACCCAAGGAATACTGCCAGTGGCCAAAACGAATAAGGATGTAAGCAAAAATAGCCAACAATGCAAGTGTAATTGCGATTGTAGATGAGGTCCAGAGCTCACTTGAGATCGATGCAGAAATGGCGCGCGATTCCAAAATGTCATAGCTACCCATTTTGTCTTTGCAGGCTTCTAGACCCGCTTTAAGTTGCGCGTTTACTTGATCGGTAGCACCGTCGTTGTTGAGCAAATAGTTCGTTACGATCTCGACGTTGTAATCGTTGGATTTGGTTTTGAGGTCGATAGAAGCGGTTTCACCGTTCTCTACAAATACTTTGCTGAGTTCTTTACGAATGGCTTCAATGTCGGCTTTTTTCTCGAATTTGACCGCGAAGGTACGACCACCAGTGAATTCTACACTTTGCTTGAGGCCACGTGTCGAGAGTGAGATTATACCTGCAATTGTAACGATGATCGAGAAAGCATAGAAGAACTTTCTTTTGCCCATCCAGTCGAAGTTGAAGTTTTGGAACAAACCTTTTGAATACTTGGTGTTGAAACCAACTGTTTTGCCTTTTGACAACCAAGAATGAATGGCTAATTCGGCAATAACCATTGCAGAGAACATGGAGGTAAAAATACCAATGATGAGCGTTGTTGCAAATGATTCGATTTCACCTGTACCAAAGATCTTGAGAATAATGGCTACCAATAAGTGGGTCACGTTCGCATCGATAATTGATGGAAGTGCTTTGCGGAAACCTGTGTTAATAGCCGTTTCGGTGTCGGCGCCAATGGCTTGTTCTTCACGAACACGCTCAAAGATAAGGATGTTGGCATCAACTGCCGTACCGATTGTAAGGACGATACCGGCAATACCAGCAAGGGTAAGGACCGCACCAAAAGAGGCAAGTGATCCGAATATAAACACAACGTTTACAATGAGGGCGATGTTGGCCGCCTGACCCGCTTTGCCGTAATAGAACATCATGTAAAGAAGTACCGCGATAAACGCTACTCCAAAAGAAATCAGACCAGCTTTTGAGTTTTCAGCACCAATAGTAGGACCAACTTTTTGAAGATCTTTGATCACACAAGGTACAGGAAGTGCGCCTCCATTGAGTAAACCAGCGAGGTCTTCTGCTTCTTGGAAAGTAAAACTACCTGAGATTTGGGTGTTGCCGTTTGTGATGGCGTTGATGACACGCGGTGCACTGTATACAACACTATCCATAGAGATCGCAATAATGCGGTCTTTGTTTTCGGTGGTCATGCGGCCCCATTCGTCGGCGCCTTCATCGGTCATGGAAAGACTTACGATGATACTTCCGTCTGTTTGGTCGTAGTCTACTTTAGCGTTGTTCACGTGCTCGCCGCGAACGCGCGCTTTGCCGTTATCTGGAATACGGCAAGCATAGAGGAAATAAGCAGTTTTCTTGGTTTTGTTGTCAATGCTTTCAGGCTTGGCAGACCACATGAATTTGAGGTCTTGCGGGAAGGCATTTTTGATGTCTTTGCGACGCAAAATGGCATCGACATTCGCTTTTTCTGCCGTATTCACGTAACCGATAGCATAGCCTCCTACTGGTGTTACATACTCGGCAAGACTCTTTTTAGAAGCATTTGAAATAGAACTTTGTGTATTTGTAGCAATGGCTTGAACAGCGGTGTCTGCTACACCTGTGGTGTCTGCCAATGTATCTGCTTCGAGTGCAAGCTCGTCAATGACGATTTCATTGAGTTTACTGAGGCGAGCAGCTTCTTGCCATTGGGTTTGAATTTGCTCTGGCATGTAAGTTTCATAAAACTCTAGGTTAGCTGTAGAGCGGATTTTGCGCGATACAGTTTCTTCATCTTGAACACCAGGAAGTTCGATATAAAGGCGGTTGGTTGCAAGGTCTCTTTGGATATTTGGTTGGGCTACACCAAATTGGTTGATACGGCGACCAATGATATCTTCGATACCTTTCATGGAAGAAGCGACGAGGTCACGGAGGTAGTTTTCGACTTCGGCGTCAGTGGTTTTAATACCAATTGATTCTCCGCGAATGATGTAGCTTAGTGGAAGCGCACCATTTGCTTTTTTGTAGGCGCTGATGAAAGTGGCAATGAAGTCACCGCCGTCGCGGTTGTAAGTAGCTACAGCACGGTTAAATGGTTTGGTAAATTTAGGGTCTGTGACACTTTTAACATGGCCACGAATGAGGTCAGGGTAAGAGATTTCAACAGTTACGCTCATCCCTCCAACGAGGTCTAGACCGAAAGCCAATGACATTTTTTTCACTTGAGCGAAAGTAGATCCCAACACAGGATAAACTGGCTTTTCGCCTTTTTCACGAAGGATCTCGTTGAGGAAAGCTGCTTTGGCTAGCTCAACGGCTTCTGGGTTATTAAAATCAACTGGAGTACCGTTTGGTAAAATGGCTTTTCCATCGTTGTTTTTGGCTTCATCGCGAAGCATTTTTACTTTGAGGTCAGCTTCTTTAGCAGCCTTGGTTTCAACGTTGCTGGCTACCCAGGTAAAGGAAAGCTGATAAACGCAAACAGCAGTTAGAAGAATGGACAGGAACCAAAAAAATCCTTTTAAACGCATTTCTTGAATTTTTGAATTTGAATTAAGGTTGCAAATATAGGATTTTGCAACTTGAAATTCAAATAAAATATCTAGCCGCGTTCTGCTAAGGTAATCAGGCCTTTAGCGAATTGAGACCAAGCTTCATCGAGATTCAGCTTTTGAAGCACAAGCTGTTCGTTGCATCTTCGTATATCTTCCTGATTAAAAAGATGTTGGAGCTGTGAAGCAAACTCAAAAGACTGCGTGGAATGCAATTCAAAACCGTGTCCGTTGGAAGAAAGCCCTTCAGCCAAGCCCCCCACATTCGTACAAAGTACGGCACGTTCTTGGCTCAAAGCGAGCGCCCGAACCCCAGATTGCGTGGCACTTAAATAGGGCAAAACGACTAAATCGGAAGCCCTAAAGTAAGTAGCGACATCGGACTCAGGAATGTACGTAGAAACAAACTTCCAATTGTTGAACGGCAATTTATTCAAGGCCTCATGATATACAGTGGGGTCTCCGTAGACTTCGCCGGCAATTAAGAGCTGATAGCTTTCGTCGAGCAGCTCAAATGCGGCTATTAATTCAGAAAGCCCTTTGTAGGGCCGAATAAGACCAAAAAATAAGAGCGTCTTTTTTTGTGGATCGAGGCCCAGCGCTTCACAAGCTTCTTCTTTGGATAGCGTTGTTGGTTTGGCCTCGTATGGAGGATGCGGCAAAACAATTACCTTGGCCTGCGGTTTGAGTGCCAACACCTCGGTTTCAACAGCTGCAGATAGCACAACAAATGCGTCGTAAGCGTTCAAGAAAAGCCGATTGAAGAAGCGATCAAAAAAGCGCTTTTCATGCGGGTTTAAGTTGTGTATGATCGCTATTTTATGGGTCGATTTAGGTAAAAACCAGGTCCAGAATACCATCATGGGCGCCATGAATGTCATCCAGTAAGACGTGACAAACACAGCGGGTTTTTCTTTTCTAAAACGCAGGGCAGCAAGCAGATAAGTCAGTGGATTAAAGGTAGACGCGACACGTTCAAAATGAGTGGTTTGTACGGTAGCATCAAATTGAGAAGAACCCGGAAAAAGGAAGTTTGGGTATTGTTTAATAAAAGTAAAGGCTTTGACCTCTTGCTGCTTTTGTAGAGCTTGTAATACGCACATGCTGAATTTCGAAATGCCACCCCGAAATGGCGCAAGCGCAGAGAAAAAGACCCACGTTTCCTTTTGTTTGCTCATTGGTTCGGATCTAAATTTTGAGCTTTACAACGCTCTAAAAAAGCCTTGAGCTCTTTGTCTGTAAGCGCATAACCATCTCGGTACATGACGCGTTTTTTGGTGTTGCCCAGTTTGTCAAAATAGGTCATCCAGCCATGTGGTAGGTCGCGTTGGTAATTTACTTTAGTCATTACCTGACCCGTGTTGTAGTACTCGGTCCAAAGCCCAAAGCGCTGACCTTGTTGGTAAGTGCCTTCCAACTTAGCCTTACCGTTGTAAAAATATTCTTTATAGGCGCCGTCTAACTTGCCATTTGTATAGTGGACCACTTTCTGCACTTGAAGTTTTTGCTCCAAAAACTGACCCTCTTTGAAATAATAAGTCGACTTGCCGTGAAGTTGGTCTAGTTTGTAATTTTCTGCGCTCATAAGCTCTCCACTGGGCGCATAATTATACCACAAGGAGTCTTTTTTCTCACCTTTATAAAAACCATCGGATAGCAACTGACCGTTCTCAAAGAATAATAAAGCTGCGGTAACACCACCGGGCAGACCATGCTGCAATTCTGCTTTTTTTTGACCAGACTCAAAATAATAAATAAAGGTGCCTATGGGTTTGTCGTCCTTGAAGGCTCCCTTGTATTGCATTACGTTCGTACCGGGGTAATTTTTCTGCCAAGGACCTTGTTTGCGGCCTTTTGCATCGGTCTGATTGAGCTGGCCCTGAGCCACCTGAATGAAAGTGAAACAAGAAAAAATGAAAACAGCTATTCTCATAGGTATTGACTTAAATGGGCAAGGTTTGGAATGCGCAAATCGGGTGACTCTTTCACGCGTTCTATTGATTCCACTAAAATGGTGAACATTCCAAGTTTCTTGCCAAATTGGATATCTGTATTGGTGTCACCAACCATTATGGATTTAGAAAAGTCGATTTCAGGAAAACGCATTTGGGCTTCAAGACCCATTTGGGTATGGGGCTTGCGCCTTTGAGGGTTGCCATTTTTGAATTCCGTGGCAGCTAAAACCAAATCGATGTGCAAGCCCGCTTTGGCCAATTCTAGGCACATTTGACGATGAATGTCGTCGAGTTGACCCTGATTTAAAAGGCCCTTTGCAATACATTGTTGATTGGTCACTACAATGACGCGCTCAAATGCTGCTCCTATTTTGGCTGCGTTGTCCAAAAGACCAGGCGTAAAATGAAAGTCGGACCAATCTAATACATAATTGTCAAAGATACGCTCATTGATGACACCATCGCGGTCTAAGAACAGCGTCCAGCCTGGACCTATTTGCAAGACGTTGGTCATTGACTGATTTTGCCGGATATAAGATAATGGTTGCGCGTACTGGAATTTCGGCCGATGAGCTCTGCAATAAACCCAGCCATGAAAAACTGAACACCAATTACCATGGCAACTAAGGCCACATAAAAATCGGTGCGCGTTGACAAGCGCTCTGCGGTGTGGTGGATAAGAAGTTTGTCTATTCCCATGTAGGCAAAGAGACCAAAGCCTAAGACAAACATAAATAAACCAACCGCTCCAAAAAAGTGCATTGGTTTTTTGCCAAATTTGCCCATAAAGGCGACGGTCATGAGGTCCAGTGGGCCATTCAAAAACCGATTGAGTCCAAATTTGGTGACGCCAAATTGACGTGCACGGTGCACCACCACTTTTTCTCCGATTTTATGGAAGCCTGCATATTTTGCAAGAGCAGGAATATAGCGGTGCATATCGCCATAGAGCTCAATACTTTTGACCACCTCATTTTTATATGCTTTGAGGCCGCAATTGAAATCGTGGAGGTGAATGCCAGTGATACGGCGCGCTGCCCAATTGTAGAGTTTGGTTGGGACCGTTTTTGAAATAGGGTCATGTCTTACTTTTTTCCAGCCAGAGACGACGTCTAGGTCTTCTTGGGTCACCATGCGGAACAATTCTGGAATTTCATCGGGTGAATCTTGTAAATCGGCGTCCATGGTAATAACGACCTCTCCTTGAGCAGCCTCAAACCCCACTTGCAGAGCTGCAGATTTACCATAGTTGCGTTGAAATCGCAAGGCATTGACCGCTTTATTTTGTACGCTCAGCGCGGTGATTACTTCCCATGAGTTGTCTTTACTGCCGTCGTCGATGAACCATATTTCGTAAGAAAAGGAATGGGCATCCATGACGCGCACAATCCAGTCGTGGAGTGCTGGCAGAGACTCTGCTTCGTTGTAAAGCGGTATAACTATTGATAGTTGCATGGGCAGTTTCTTCAGGTCAAAGATACATTTTATTGTCCTGTTTTGATCCAGGTAAGCCGTGTGTTGTCTATTTCTACAATGTAAAAACCATTTGGAAATCCAGTGGTAAGCACATTGGCATCGGTTGCATTGCGTGTTCCTTCGAAGAAAACTTTACCGTCTAATTGATAGATTTTAATGCGTTGGTTCGCAGTAAGCCCTTGGATTGAAAGTTGATCTTGTCCTGGATTTGGATAAAGAGAAAGCACAGGCTCTAGGTCTTGAAGTGCTAAAATTGATTCATTGCTGATGCTAAAATGATCAAACGCCGCCTCGGTGATATTCGGATTGCCAGCGTAGTCTGCAGTGCGCACAAAAAGCTGCATATTATTGGTAAATGGCAGCAGACCTGTTAACGCAATACTTTTATAAGCCCAAGTCATTGGATCGCCTTGCGGCGCTATGACTTCTTCCAATACGACTTGGTCAATGCCATTACTTAGTGTGATCAAAAGCGTATCATCGAAATTGCCTGGCCCGTGAAAACAATAAAAGGAACGCGCGTAGTTCAAATAAGGTGTGCTTAGTCCATCGAGATTAAATACAGGAGAGATCAAGGTTGTAAAACCGTTATCGACATCGTTTTGATCTGGATTTGGGCTACTGCCATTTCCGGTCACCATGCATTCATTAAAACAATCCAATGGCGTATCTTGATCAAGTACGGTATTCGTTGTAGGATTGGGTTTGGCGCGTTCCCACGAACCCGTCTCGGCACTATTGATGGTATTCCAACCAAAATCAAAGGTAAAGTCATCGTAATATCCTTTTTGTAGATAGACAATGAGTTCTTGTGTAGCCGCATTAATTAGAGGTGTACTGCATTTGGTTTGAAAACCCCATTTGCCAACGACCAATTGGTAGTCGTCTTGATAAAAAAGAGTGAGATCCTCTTGGCCAATTCCGTTGGTAATACCAACATGCGTAATTTGCGGGTGTACGAGTTTAATTTGGGCATTGGTTACCGGCAAATTTGTGCCTTCTTCTAAAACTTTTACGCTTAGGTTAAAAGGTGGTATTGGCAATAAATTAAAGTTCTGAGTAGTGGTGGTGCCTTCGATCAAACTGACTTGTACGGTTTGAGGATAATAACCGGGTTTGTTTACTTCGACGACATATGTTCCCGAAGTTGCCATTCCTGTTTTGTAGACACCTTGCGCATTGGTTTTTTCGGACATTGCTGCCCCAAGCAAAGAAACACTGACCTGCGCCAGTTCTTGGCCACTAACTAAGTCCTTGACTACACCGACTAAAGTTGCAGCAGGCGCATAATTGATTTGTAAAACAAATAAGCCTTCAGTGATGTCTGCCGCTACTGCTTTATTGGAGGCAAAAAAAGGATACACACCCCAGCAGCCATCAAAACCAGATGTTTGGCCGGGATAGGTGTCAAAACTTCCTAGTTTAATCAGATTGGACGGGTCGTGGGCGTCGTGAACCACAACGCCATCACTGTAGTAACTGGTTACCAAATAAGCACCTTTAACGTGCGTGTTGTGTGGAATAACTGCTGTTCCTTCTTGACTTTGGACGCGATCTAATTCTTGAATTTGCTGAAGATTTGAGATGTCGTAAGCCGCTACAAAAGCACCTGAGATTTCGTCGGTGGTGTAAACAGTAGCACCATCGGCACTGGGCCAAATATTGTGGGTAAATAAGTTTGGCGTTCCTTGTGTAGCGAGCAGTACAGGATTGCTGTGATCGGAGACATCTACAATACAAAAATAACCATCATAAATGTGTGCGGTATAAAGCGTATCGTTTCGTTCAAATCCGTCGTGTACATATGAAATATCGAAGGTGCCAACTTCTATAGGCTGCATGGGGTCAGTGTTCAGATCTAAAATAATCACACCGCCTTCTCCCCGATTGGCGCCAAAAATGTACGCGTAACCGTTGCTAGAGGTAAAGCAAGTATGCGCGCTTTGCCACGGATTGGCTGAAGGCCCGGTGTAAAGCGTGGTTGGTAGATTGGTCGACTGCGGCAAAGGACTCAGGTCAATGATGAGCAAGCCGTCTTCGGCTTCAGTGGTGACGTAAGCGTAGTTCCCATAAACACAGGGGTCTCTCCAGATGGATTCAGATCCGGGCATCCAGAAAACCTCTTGCGGTTGTGCGCCATTGGTAATATCTACAATTGAGGTTCCTTTTGATGTCCCCACAATAGCATATTCATTTCCGAATTCGTCGGTGTAGCCCCAAACATCATTTAGATTGGCGCCATGCAAGGCCTGGTAGTCGATGTGCGACAACGAATCAATGGAAAATTGGCTCCACAAAAAGGAACTGAAAAATGTGCAAAAAACAAAAGCAATAATGCTGAACCTCTTTCTCATTTACTGTCTGATATATTTTTGAGTGTAAGTACCTTGTGGGGTGTCAATTTGAAAAAGATAAGTTCCGGAAGGATACCCACTCATGTTTATGAAACTTTCGGCAAAATCAGCTGTCGCTTTCATGTTCTCTTGATATAAGATCCGCCCCGTAAGATCTACTAATTGTAACCTGGCTTGTCCATTGATTTGTCCGTTTAACTCTACAGTCGTGAGGCCTGCACCCGGATTTGGAAAAATTGCAATGGAAGGCTCATTTTGTAATTCTGGAACATCGAGGGTGAAACCTACCGTGAAATCGTAACGGTGGTAACGTCCAAAATCTCCTGGGAAGAATTCAATATAGCTCCCACCTACCTTGCGCAAACGCATTTGCCCTGAGGTCTCGCCTTCTACCTGAGCCGAGTACCAGAAGGCCAAACCATCTTGATCGGTATCTTCGATAATGATTGAATAGCAACCAGGTGCCAAATCAAACGTGTCTTTGTATTGGGTCGTGTTTTGTAAGTTGGTGCGCTCAAACAAAACATTACCGGCGTGGTCAAGTAATTGATAACTGTTTTCGGTGGCTTTGTTGTTGGTGGTCAGCCAAATAAAGAAAGGACCATCGATGCGCTCAGGTGCGTCGTATTTGACAGTCATTAAGCTGTTTTGATTGTATTGATCTGGTCCGATGATCCCGTTGACATCGGCAATCCAGGCTGTAAAAGTATAAGAACTGTCTTGCTCATACCACCAATTCATGTCGGTCACCGGAATTTCTACAACCGCTTGCTCCAAAAACCCTAAATTACCGGTCCAATCGTAGACTAAATTTGAACCGTAGTCGAGCCAACAAAAAATACGACATGATGTGAGGGGTTGTGCACCTGTATTTTTAATGATGATTCTTGGGTTTTGACACGTCGGATTCCATTTCGAATAATACTCATAATTGTTCGGATTCAGGATGTCAACCACTGCCGCATCATTTTGGAAATTAGGTGCTGAATAAGAAATGAGGTCATAAGCTGCGATGTAGTTGCCACCTGCTTGGCCTGGGTCGGTTGTGGGAACGGCATTGATGGCATAGTCGAGTGTAACGGTATCTCCGGGCGTCACATAAGGCGTCAGTTCGAATTCAAACTCTTTGACCATGTCTCCTGGGCACCATCCTTCTCGGGCATAGGGCCATGTTCCACCCTGTCCGATATTTGGGTTGTCTCCACAAACCATGGCATCCCAGATGCTCCAGTTGAAACGCGGCACCCCGTCTACTTTGATTTGATGACTGTTATTGACCCACTCGCAACACGCGTAATCACCCACTTGGCCGTGACCAGACATACGCGTCTTGATTTTAAACATATCAGCCGTATCTGAGAGCACGACAGGATTTGCTTGCAATACTGCATCTGCAGCCATTTGCCCAAAATTGTAGGACCTGAAGTCGGCCCAGATGGGTTCTCTATTGAGAACATCGCGCGGCGGCGTTCCTTTGATAAAGGCAAATTTAAGATCGATGAGTTCTTGGGTATTGTGTGCAGCGAGGTCAACCAGGCCGTGCAGATATTGCTGGTAGTCCGTAACGTCGTAAATCCAGGTAAAACCATTTGGACCAAGGTCAAATTGGATGCCGTACGGCGTAATATAACGAGCGATTTCAACGTCGTGGATAATTTCAAATGGCGGGTTGTAAACTGTAAGCGCCTGATTCGATAGGCTTAAGGTCGTTTGAATAGGTGTGCTCGTTATCAAAGCACCGTTAAAATCATAACTTTCGATGGTTCCACTTGGTACCCCGATATATGATTGTATCAATTCAAAATGGTTGTGTAAGGGGGCTTGTTCGAAAACAACAATGGGTTCTTTTAATTTAAATTGATTGACGTATTGTGTCGAGCAATTAACTTGATTTGAACCTTGACCGAGTTCTATAACCGGGCGGATGTTGAGGCCTTGATTAGATACATAAAGATCATTATTTGGCTTAATCATGCCGTATTCTGAAGGCATTAGCGTATGTTCGTTTGGACCTAGATCTCTGGCATACTTCACGTTGTCGAAGTCGTGATAAAGTACCAAACTGTTCCAATTGGGATGGCTGTTGTCAATTTTTTGCTGGTAATAAGCCGCAATTGTACCCTGACTAAGCGCAGCTTTGTAGATTCGGATTTCGTCCAAATTACCTTTCCACGATAAACTTTGGTTGCCGCTGGCCCCAATGATGAGTCGGTGGAAATAGCCCATTTCACGGTTTTTATTGTTACCAGAGAGCCATAGTTGCCCATTTTTGTAAATAAACATTTGACCGCTAACCTGGTCTTTGACAAAAGCCCAATGGTTCCATTCATCGTCAATTTCAGTTGGGCTCGCTGCCTGATTGATGCGGTCGTAGCCTGTTTCATCACCGGCATCAAAGTAAATATTATTGTTGCTCCAAGGCATATGGATATTAAAGATTCGGCGACCTGCCGTATCGAGCGCCTCCATTAAAGTTGTATTTTGGCCGAGGTTGCTATTTCCTTTGGCCCAAAATTCAATCGTAAATGCGTTTCCAATTTCTTCGTTGGCAAAAGATGACATCGTGTGGTTTGAACCATTAAGCGCCAACATACCATTACGCCCAGCATAGGATATTGATAGCGGCATTGTTGTGGTCTCCATGGCAAATTCCAAGTTTTGCATAAGCGGCAGGTCGTTATCCACCGATAATTCCACAAGTAAATTCGCTGTGCCATCCCAAATAAAATCTTGGTAAAACACAAAGGTATTCCAACCCGGCAACAACGGCGGGTTAGACATCCCGGGCGCAAAAGAAGCATTATAAACTTCTGTGAAGTTCGCTTGTTCAAAAGAATTTAGGGATGTGAGCGCTGTAGGTGCAATTGAGATTAAAGGGTGTAATAACAAGCCACCAGTCGGTATATTGAAACGCAGGGATTTGATGGCTCCTGGCTGAACACCTGCAGCTAGTAATTCTTGAGCAGTGAGAATAAACTGAAAACGGCTGCCTTGTTGGGTAGTTACAAAAGGTAAACTCGAACTTAAACCTCCTGCGTTAATAGCAAAATGAGCAAGACCCGTTGCCGTTTTGGTCATTTCTTGAACGATGTATTGATCGGCTTCTGTATATGGCAAAGGCTTGATGTTCACTGTAGCAGGACTGGCCCAATTAGCAAGAAATTGCATGCCATTTACTGCAGTCGAATCAAAAATGCCAGTGTGGTCAAAAACACGCGTGTAAGTGAGGTAATCCCACTCGCCGCAGTCGTATTGATCCCAGGTGGTGAGGGGTGAGCACTTCAGCTTGTAGTACATCTGCACTTTTTCGAAGCGCTCGGTGTCTAGAGAAGCCGGGAACTGAAAATTAGCCCGACGCGTGGTAATCGAGTCAAAAGTAAACGTTTGTACCCAAGTCGTATCTTGGGCAAAAAGTTGGAGCTGGGTAAGGCAAAAAAGTAGAAAAAGAATGTATTTCATGTTGAGAACTTATAGTAGTCCTCTAAAATACAAACTATTTAAGATTAATTGAAAAACAATTTGAGCGAAAGCCCAAGGGTTTCGCGCAAGGCGGTCCTTTCGATGATGTAATCTAAAAATCCGTGCTCCAATAGAAATTCACTGGTTTGAAAGCCTTCTGGGAGGTCGCGTCCGATGGTTTCTTTTACAACCCGTGGCCCTGCAAAACCAATGAGCGCACCAGGTTCGGCAATGTTGATGTCGCCGAGCATGGCAAAGGAAGCGGTCACACCACCAGTGGTTGGATCGGTGAGATAAGAAATGTAAGGCAGTTTGGCCTCGGCAAGCTGACCGAGCTTACCCGAAACTTTAGCCATTTGCATTAGAGAGAAACCGGCTTCCATCATGCGGGCCCCTCCAGATTTAGAGATGATCATGAAAGCCGCTTTTTCAGCGATGGCAACGTCTATGGCTCTAGCGATTTTCTCGCCCATAACCGAACCCATAGACCCGCCAATGAAATTAAAATCCATGGCAGCCACCACTAACTTGTGACCTTCTAAATTACCTTTAGCGGTGCGAATGGCATCTTTGAGACCGGTCGCTTTTTGCGTTGCTACAACCCGATCGGTATATTTCTTGGTATCGACAAAACCAAGTGGGTCGCCAGATTGCAAGTTGGCATCTAGCTCTTCATATTGTTGGTCATCAAAGAGTAAATTGAAATATTCAGCGGCACCAATACGTTCGTGGTGCGAACAACGATCGCAAACGTAGTTGTTGCGCATGAGGTCTTCACTGGTGTAGAGTGTTTTGCAATTTGAGCAACGAACCCACAAGCCTTCGGGTACTTCCATTTTTTCGGAAGTAGACGTTGTGATACCTTCTTTATTTCTTTTAAACCAAGACATAATTTAAATCAGTGTATTGATATTATTGAGATCGGCAAAGGATTGTTCGAGGCGTTTGACGAAAGTAAGTTCGCCTTCGCGCAACCATTTGCGGGGATCATAGTATTTTTTATT
>JBJTNX010000069.1:0-5715 GCA_046074325.1 Sphingomonadales bacterium | reverse complement strand
CATGGGTCTAGGCATCGTCGTCTTATTTATACGTCCACAAATCAACCGCATGGTTTTGTTGGCTATTACTGGGGTTTTGGTGCTCGGTGATCAAATGAGTGTTGCCAAGCGCTACCTCAACAACGATGACAGCACCGGCAGTTATGCTTCTTACCAAACGCTCGACGAAGCCAGTGTACCCTACGCAGTGTCACCTGCCGACATGAGTATCTTAAACCGCGAAAAATCAAATGCTGCGCTCGCTCAAAAATTGCGTTCAGCCTACGTAGATTTCGACTATTACAAAAACCTCACCGACGAAAATACTTTAAATGCTTATGCGGCTTTTGGTGCGCTCAATCTTTCCAGTAATTACCGCGTACTCAACACCAACGGCACCATGGCCGAGACAAACACCAGCTTTTTTCACAAGAGTTTAGGTGGTTACCACGGAGCCAAACTCAAGCGCTACCAAGAATTCGTCGATTTTCATTTTCCTGCCGCTGCCCAAGCCTTGGGTGCTGCTGTAAATCAGGCTAAAAATGAAAAATTCAGAACACTTGCGCTTCCGGCCAATATCAGCCAAGAACAAGCACAGCAAATTTTTGATACACTCAGTGTGGCAGAGATTTCGCTTAGTGGAGAAGCAGAATACCTCAATATGCTCAACACCAAATACATCATTACCAAGCCTGACCAACCTGCGTTGCGCAATACCAATGCGAATGGCCCCGCT
Organism: Sphingomonadales bacterium; assembly: GCA_046074325.1. GTDB lineage: Bacteria > Bacteroidota > Bacteroidia > Flavobacteriales_D > Crocinitomicaceae > UBA952. The sequence continues at coordinate 5,000 of JBJTNX010000069.1, read as the reverse complement.
TGGTTCGTCTCGGATGTGAAGTTGGTAAAAAATGCCAACGAAGAAATTTTGGCATCTGGATCTAAAGCACTTCAAAACAGTAAAAAACAGGCTGTAGTTGCAGCAGAATTTAGAGGTCTTGTGACGGGCTTAAAATCGGATTCAACGGCCAGTATTCAGCTGACCAAATACGATCCTTCTGAACTACAGTACCGTTCGAATTCAAAAACCAAACAGCTCGCTGTCTTCAGTGAAATCTATTACCCAGCGGGTTGGAATTGTTACATCGATGGCAGAAAACCAGTAGCAACACTTCGTGCCAACTACTTACTGCGTGCAGTTGTTGTGCCGGCGGGTGCGCACCAAATTACTTGGAAATTTGAACCTGTTAGTGTAGAGGTAGGTACCTCACTATCTATGTTGGGTTCTGGCTTGCTGTTGTTGGGTTTTGCGCTCGCACTTTGGTTTACCTATAAGCGCGAAGGTAGTCAAGCGCCCGAACACCAAAAGTAGTGTTGTGCCAAGCCGCTTTTAATTGCTTATTGTCAAAAAGCAAATAACTCGGAAAAACCCCTTCTGCAGCCAACATCCAACGCATTGCGTCTTTTTCATAGACCACACCAATGCGTTTATCGAGCTGTTTTTTATACGCTGCTTTGGCCATGCTGTCGTCAGATACCAAATAGTATGTAATGTTTAGCTTTGGGTTTTGCGCTTGAAGCTGGTTCATGGTTTTCACAGATCCTTCGCAATATGGGCAGCCTGGTAATACCACCACGGCAAGGGTAGCTTTGTTTGTCGGGACCTTCACAAAAGCCCCTGGTTTGTAAGGTTGGTTGAATAGATCTGGCTGATAAATTGGATAAAAGAAAAAATAACAGGCAAACGGTAAACAAAGCGCTAAACTCATCAATGAAAGCCTGACCCATAGTTTGCGTTGTATTTTTTTTAAATACCACGCACCAAACCCGCCAGCAAGCAATAAGAGTACATAGGGTAGGTACTTGGCTAGCGTCCAAGACAAACCGCAGTCGAGTAGGAAATATTCTAAGGAATTGTTCATTTGAGCAAAGCGGCGAGTTGGCTAGCGAGTTCTTTTCTTGAATAGGGTAGCAAGCTGGTTGTTCTTTCGGGTTTGTTTTGGCAGGTTGCAATGACTTGCGCCCAAGGAACGGGCGTATCAAAATCGATGATTTGCGTACCCGCTTGAGTTGCTAAAATGGCTGCGGCATCGCCATCGGCAGGGCCAATTGCTAAAATGGGTTGTTGGCTCGCGAGGTACTCAAAAAGTTTTCCGGTTACAATTCCTTTCTGACTCTTGACATTATTGAGCGGGAGCAGCAAAAGACTGCAACAAGAAAGCGCTTCTATCACGCGTTCATGCGGCACAAAATCTTCAAAGTCGGTATAGGGCAGTAAGCCGGCTGCTTGTAGGTCTTGTTTAACACGGGCATCTAAGGCGCCAATTAAGCGAATGCGCAGCTGGGCTGCAAAATCTGGGTTGGCCTTGACAAAGGCACCCAAACTTTGCCAAACAGCGCTGGGGTTGCGGTCTTTGTTGATGGAACCCGTATGTAAAATCGTAAAATGCGGGTCTGGCTGCAGTTTAAAGTCAGCGAAATCTTCTGGGGCGTATCCATTAGAAATGAGTTTTGGTTGCCGACCCGCGCGTTGCTGCATCTGAGCCTGCATATCTCGGCTCACCACAATCAGTTCGTCGGCTTCTTTGAATACACTGGCTTCCAATTTTTGATGCAAGCGCAAACCAAGTCGACTCAAAGGAAGTTGCTCAAACCAATCAATTTGTGTCCAGGGGTCGCGGAAATCGGCTATCCAGGGCGTTTGTGTGCGGCGTTTGAGTTGACGGGCAATGAGGTGCAAAGAGTGGGGCGGCCCTGTAGAAATGATGGCAGCCACCGGGTGCTGTTTTAGTTCTTTGGTCAGAAAACGCACCGATGGACGTATCCAGGCCATTTTGGCGTCTGGAATAAATAGATTGGCCCGTAGCCACATCGATAAGCGCTGAAGAAGGCCGCCTTTTTTTTGTCCTTCTTGCGAAAGAAAACCGGTGTGCAGTTGCTTGTCTTTTTGACCGCTCAGTTTTTTGTAGAGTTGGGTGGGCTCCCAGATGGGTTGCTTCAGAACTTTGGTCTTCGGACCAATGAGCTTGAGCAGCGCTGCGTCAAGAACGGGCGCTTCTGGGTTCGAGGGTGTATAAATGATGGGCTCCCAGCCGAGTTCTTCCAGGTACCGACTAAAATGTAGCCAGCGTTGTACGCCTGTGCCGCCACTTGGGGGCCAGTAATAAGTGATGATCAGTATTTTTTTATTGGCCACTGAGTTTATTTTGAAGCGCGCTGAGTGCTGCAGCCAAGCCAGCAGGGTTTTTGCCACCTGCACTGGCAAAGGAGGCCTGCCCACCGCCGCCGCCTTGAATCAGGCTGGCAGTTTCTCGTATCCATTGGGCTGCGTTCCAATTGTTTTGAGCAGCGAGTGTTTCATCGAGCAAGAGCGTGAGTCCACATTTGTCGTTTTCTTTATTGGCTAAAATGCCTACAAACGGCTGAAATTCTTGACGCAATTGAAAGAGGATGTCTTTGGCGCTGGCGGCGTCTGTATTGATTTCTTGAATCAATAAATGATACCCGTTGACTGCCTTCACCTCTTTTTTCAATTCATTTTTGAGTTGCTGCGCTTGTAGTTTGGCATAGCGCTCGAGTTCTTTTTGCAGGGAATTGTTGTTCTGCTGAAGCGCTTCGATGGCCCTTACAATATCTTTTGGTTTTTTGAGTAAATCTTCGATTTGTTCGAGTTGCGCGGCTTTTTGCTTGTAGTAGTCCATGGCGGCCGCTCCTGTAATGGCTTCTATGCGTCTGATACCGGCAGCAACTGCGCTTTCTGAAACCAACTTGAATACGCCAATTTGGTTGGTATTGGACACATGAATACCCCCGCATAACTCGACAGATGGTCCGAATTCAATCACGCGAACGGTGTCGCCATATTTTTCGCCAAAGAGGGCCATGGCACCTTTTTGTTTGGCGCTTTCTAGATCAAGTGCACGGTTTTCTATCAGCGGCTGTGCTTCCGCAATAGCGGCATTGACTTGTGCTTCAATGGCGGCAAGTTGTTCGTCGGTTACCTTCGAAAAATGCGAGAAATCAAAACGCAGCGCTTTGTCGGTGACCAAAGATCCTTTTTGCTCGACGTGTGTGCCTAATACACTGCGCAGGGCGTGGTGGAGTAGGTGTGTGGAACTGTGGTTTTTAGCGGTGTGTTGTTGCTTGGCTAAATCGATTTGTGCCTCAAAAGTTCCGGTTAAATCTGTGGGTAAGGTTGTGGCCAGATGCACAATAAGGTTATTTTCTTTTTTGGTGTCGAAAATAACAACCCGATCGGTATCATTGAAAAGTACACCGCTATCGCCAATTTGGCCGCCGCCTTCGGCATAGAAAGGCGTTTGATTCAAAACAAGCTGGTAAAACGTTTTGCCCTTTTGGCTCACTTTTCGGTACTTAATGAGCTGCACACTTGCCGCTTTTTGGTCGTAGCCAATAAACGTGGTGCTGACATCAGGATGCACTTGCATCCAGTCATCGGTTTCGATGCTTGTGGCTGCTCTGGAGCGCTCTTTTTGAATTTGTAGCTCTTGTTCAAAGCCCGCTTCGTCGATGCTGAGACCGTTTTCTCTGGCAATCAGGGAGGTGAGGTCTAGTGGAAAGCCGTAGGTGTCGTAGAGTTCAAAGGCAGCAGCGCCGGTGATTTGATTTTTACCAGCAGATTGAACTTGTCCGATGAGATCCTCGATGCGTTTGATACCGAGTTCCAGCGTTCTAAAGAAACTGAGTTCTTCTTCTTTGATTACTTTGTAGATCAGTTCTTTTTGTGAAAGCAGCTCTGTATATGGCGCACCCATTTGCTCACCGAGCACAATGGAAAGGTCGCAAAGGAAAGGCTCTTTGAGCCCAAGGGTTTGGTATCCGTAGCGAACGGCTCTGCGCAAGATACGGCGAATGACATAGCCTGCTCCGTTGTTGGCAGGCAGCTGGCCATCGGCAATAGAGAAGGCAATAGCCCGGATGTGATCGGCAATGACGCGCAATGCGATGTCGGTCTCTTCTTTTTGACCATACGGAACACCAGCTTTGCCAGCGATAAATTGAATCAGGGACTGAAAGAGGTCGGTGTCGTAATTGGATTGCTTGCCTTGAAGTGCCATGGCCAAGCTCTCGAGGCCCATACCGGTGTCAACGTGTTTGGATGGAAGCGGTTCTAGGCTGCCGTCGGCTTTGCGGTTGAACTCCATAAAAACGTTGTTCCAGATTTCAATGACCTGCGGATGGTCTGCGTTAACCAACGCTTTACCATCGCCTTTGGCACGTTCTTCTAAACTGCGCAAATCGACGTGGATTTCAGTACAAGGGCCGCAAGGTCCGGTATCGCCCATTTCCCAGAAGTTGTCTTTTTTGGAGGCGAGAATGATGCGGTCGGTGTCGATGTATTTTTGCCAGATTGCGATGCTTTCTTGGTCTTGTGGAACGCCGTCTTTGGCGTCGCCCTGGAAAACGGTCACGTAAAGTTGCTCTTTGGGAATGCGGTATACTTCGGTGAGCAGCTCCCAAGCCCAACCGATGGCTTCTTCTTTGAAGTAATCGCCAAAGGACCAGTTACCCAACATTTCAAACATGGTGTGGTGATAGGTATCTACACCGACTTCTTCGAGGTCGTTGTGTTTTCCAGAAACGCGCAAGCATTTTTGAGAATTGGCCACCCGGCGTTCAGTGGGTGTCTGGTAACCCAAGAAAAAGTCCTTGAATTGGTTCATGCCGGCATTGGTAAACATCAGGGTAGGATCGTTTTTCACGACCATTGGCGCCGAGGAGACGATTTGATGTCCTTTGCTTTGAAAAAAGTCGAAAAATTGTTGTCGAATTGCGGATACAGTCATTTGAATTATCTGAAGCTACAAATTTAGAAAAATGCGCCGAGCTTCACCTATCTTTGTGCAAATAGAAACTAAC
>JBJTNX010000068.1:0-5681 GCA_046074325.1 Sphingomonadales bacterium | reverse complement strand
CTGGATACCGACGCAAACAACAGCCCTACAGTCTGGCCTAATTAGCGTCAATGATTTTAATCCGTTTGAGCCGGCTCAAATGCCGAGCTATCAAAAAAAGACATTCGACAAAGCAGCCAAAACTAAAAGTGAAAAGTCGCGCCTTCATTTTAAGTTCGTGTCAAGCGCACACATCGAAGCTTATGAATGGCAACCCGGCTTTACCGTAAACGTGCGCGTACCGGCTCTTCCCAAAAAGCCACAAACCAACACAAACACGCCAGCACCACAAATCGTTGCAAATGCCCCTTTTCATTTTATCGTAGGTTGTTTTTCCAATTTACAAAACGCGCAAAACCTTCAGCGCAAATTGCAACGAGATGGTTTTAATGCGTTATTACTTGAAAATGGACCACTCACTAAAGTAAGTGCAGGTGGTGCCAATGATCTTTCCGAACTCCAAATCATTCAGCAAAAAGCTGCGGCTCGTGGTCTTCAAGGCTGGGTATTCAAAAACTAAAAATAATCATGAATAAAACATTCAGCTTTCTACTATCCATCGGGATCAGTACTTCTATGCTATTTGCCCAAACAACCAATGTTGAAGGCAGCAAGTATCAATTTAAAAAAGTCGTTCACCTCGATGCAACGCCAGTACAAAGTCAAGGGCAAACAGGCACTTGTTGGTCCTTTTCCGGGACTAGTTTTTTTGAATCTGAAATCCAAAGACTGGGCGCCAAAACACCTGTTGTTTTATCTGAAATGTACGTGGTGCGCAAGGCATACGAACTGAAAGCCGAAAAATATATCCGTATGGATGGCAAAATCAACTTTAGCGAGGGGGGCGCTTTTCACGACGTGCCACTGGTTATCGAAAAGTTTGGCATCGTTCCCTATGAAGTGTATACTGGTTTGAACGGAACAGATAAATACAACCATGGTGAAATGTTCAATCAGCTAAATACCATCATGACAGATATCGTTTCCCGATTGGGTAGTCCGGAAGGCGTCACCGACGACTGGAAACGCAAATTTAATTCCATGCTCGACATGGGAATCGGAAAAGACGTTCAAACTTTTGAGTATAACGGCCAGCGTTACACCCCAAAATCCTATGCGGCTTCTTTAGGGCTTGACATGAAAAACTATGTTTCTTTGACTTCTTTTACCAATCATCCCATGTATGCTGAGTGCATGCTTGAAATTCCAGACAACTGGGCCTGGGGTACCAGCTACAATGTCAGCATGGATGACCTCTTTGATGTCACTGTTTCGGCCTTAAAAAATGGTTACACTATTGCATGGGGTGCAGATGTTTCTGAAAAAGGATTTAGTTTTAAAAACGGACTAGCAATTGTTCCGGCTGACCCTAGCATGATAGAAGTCCAAGGTAAAGACGACAAGCGTTTCAATGATGCCGGTGCCGATCGCAAATCAAATGCTTTTTTAGAGCCAATGAAAGAAATGGCAATTACACCGGAATTGCGTCAAAAAGGCTATGACAACAAAACGACCACAGATGACCACGGTATGCACATCGTTGGTCTATACACAGATCAAAACGGCACGCGTTACTTCTTAGTCAAAAACTCTTGGGGTACCAGCAATTTGCCAAAAGGGTACCTCTATGTTTCTGAAAACTACTTTAAGTACAAAACCATTAATATTTATTTGCATAAAGACGGTATTCCAGCAAACGTCAAGAATAAAATAAAGTGGTAAAAAGTCTTTTGGCCTTATTCCAACTTTTGGAATGCTTTTTGCGTCAATAGGTAAAATTTTACACCATGAGAAAGTTCTTTTTTATTCCTTTTGTTGCGCTCGCTATTTTGTCTTGCGAAAAATGGCGCACTGGCCGTGAAATCTTGAGCATTCAAAGTGCCAAAGTCGAGGCCGCATTCGATGAAATGACGAATATTTCTGATCAAGCCGTGACCGGCGAACTGGTTTACTACAAAAGTGGCGTCGTTATTTTTACTAAGCCTGGTGACAAACCCCTGTTAACCAAAACACCTTGTAATGTCATCATCACACTTGATACCCTTTCTACTCCGCACAGCGTTACCGTAGATTGGGGCAATACCAATTGCGATTGCAACGACGGCAAAACCCGCCGCGGTAAAATCGTAACTACTTTTACTGGTCCGTATTTAGCACAAGGCACCATTCTGACGCACACACCAATAGACTACTACGTAAATGACATTCATATTGAAGGCACCCGAACCGTTCAAAACATGGGGTTAAACGCCAGCAACCAGCCCTACTTTAACGTCGAAGTAGATGGTTTTGCGACTTTTCCTACAGGTGAAACGCTGAGCTATATTTCATCGAGGGTACGCACTTGGTCGGCTGGTTTTTCTACCCCACTTTACCGCTGGGACGACCAATATCAAATTACAGGTTCTGCATCTGGTGACCATTCCAATGGCAACAGTTATAATGCCATTATTACCAATCCGCTACAGATCAATGTCGGCTGCGGCCGGCCGGTAAGTGGTACTATCGAACTCACTCCATCAGGACTTCCCACACGCATCATCGATTACGGAAGCGGCGCTTGTGACCTGACTTTTACGGTCACCGTCAATGGAAACACCTACACATTTAATTAGTAAATAATTGAAAATCAACAAGAAAAGTGTTCAAAGTGTCATTTGAACACTTTTTCTTTTTTATTGTTATTTTTGTAACAGTTACAATCTTAAAAATATGAAAACAGTAGGTGTAAACGGATTTGGTCGAATTGGTCGTTGTTTTACAAGAATTGCTTTACAAGATCCTGGAGTGAATGTTGCGCTTGTCAATGATTTAGCAGATGTAGCAACACTCGCTCATTTATTGAAATACGATAGCATCCACGGGCCTTTCGGTTTGTCATTTGAAATCCAAGGAAATACCCTTCAATTTGAAAATGGGAAACAAATTGTTTTCATCAGTGAGCGTAACCCAGAACTTATTAATTGGGCAGCGTATGGCGTTGAGGTTGTAGTTGAATCTACTGGTCTGTTCTTAACGCGTGAAACAGCCTCCAAACACCTTGTTGGTGGTGCCAAACATGTCGTTATCAGCGCACCAGCCAACGATGAAGACATCCCGTCAGTAGTGTTGGGTGTCAATGACCACCAAATAGATTGGTCTAGTCCGGTTATTTCCAACGCTTCATGCACCACAAATAACGCCGCACCAATGGTCAGCGTCTTAAAAGAGGTCTTGAACATCGAGGTGGCCTATATTTCGACTGTACACAGCTACACCTCAGATCAACGCTTGCACGATGCACCTCACAAAGATTTACGTCGGGCACGGGCTGCTGCAAACAGCATCATTCCAACCTCAACGGGTGCAGCAAAAGCCATTACAAGAATTTTTCCAGATTTGAAAGGTAAAATTACTGGTGGCAGTTTTCGGGTTCCGGTTTCAGATGGATCGGTAACAGAAATGACGCTTGTCACCAAATCAGATATTGATGTGGCTCAAATTAATGCGGCAATGAAGGCTGCTGCTGCAGGTCCTTTGAAAGGAATTATGCAATATACAGAAGACCCAATAGTTTCTGTAGATGTACTTGGTAATCCGCACAGCGTTGTTTTCGATGCTGGACTCACGACCGTTTTTAATGGCCTTATAAAAGTGGCAGGCTGGTATGACAACGAAGCCGGTTATTCCAACCGCTTGGTAGACGTCGTTAAGCGCTTTTAAGCGTCTAAAGCCGCCATACCCGGAAGTGTTTTGCCTTCAAAGTATTCTAGCAATGCACCACCGCCTGTACTCACATAACTCACTTCAGAACTGAGCTCAAATTGTTGAACTGCCGCGGCACTATCTCCGCCGCCAATGAGGCTAAATGCACCATTTTTAGTGGCATTTGCCACAGCAAAGGCAACTTCTTTGGTGCCATTTTCAAAGGCGGGCATTTCAAAAACTCCCATTGGCCCATTCCACAAAATAGTCTTGCTTTGTAAAAGCACTTCCTGAAAAGCTGCTCTTGCTTTTGGTCCAATATCCAATCCCATCCAGCCGTCTTCGATGCAATCTGAGTCGACAATTTGCGTATTGGCATCTGCGGCAAAGCGGTCGGCAGCAACTGCGTCGATGGGAAGGTGAATTTGCACGCCCTTAGCTTGTGCTTGATGAAGAATTTCTTTACAAGTTTCAAGGCGTTCGTTTTCGCATAAAGACGCGCCGATTTGTCCGCCCATGGCTTTGAAAAAGGTGTAGGCCATTCCTCCACCAATGAGGATATGATTTGCCCGTTCTAGTAAGTTTTCTACAATGAGTACTTTATCTGAAACTTTTGCGCCGCCAACGATGGCTGTAAATGGCTTTTGTGCCTGCAACATGACTTTTTGCGCATTTTCAATTTCTGCTTGCATGAGTAGCCCGGCCATTTTATCATTCGGAAAAAAGGAGGCTAAATGCGTAGTGCTTGCATGAGCGCGATGCGCAGCCCCAAATGCGTCATTGACGTAGCAGTCACCATGAGCAGCTAATTTTTGCGCAAATGCGAGGTCGCCGGCTGTTTCTTCTTTATAAAACCGAACGTTTTCTAATAACAAGACCATTCCGGGTTTTAAAGCTTCACTCAAACCAAAAGCCTTGTCTCCTATACAATCATCGGCAAATAGTACTTCAGTGCCTAGTACCTCGCTTACTTTAGCGCAAATTTGTGCCAATGAAAAAATTGCTTCAGGACCATTTTTAGGTCTGCCAAAATGTGACAACAAGACCACGCTTCCGCCATTGTCTAGGATATGACGCAAGGTGGGCAAGGCCGCCCGAATGCGTTTGTCGTCGGAAACCAAACCAGTCGTTTTATCTAAAGGAACATTGAAGTCTACGCGGACTAACGCACGTTTATTTTGAAAGTCGTAAGATTGAAAGGAAATCATAGGTTGAAAGTTGCTTTTTTATTGTTTGTGAAAAAGACTACCGTTGGCTTGGGCTGTTGGCATAATGGTGATATCAGCGATACTGACATGTGTTGGCCGCGTGACGATAAAACTTACGGTTTGGGCAATATCTTCAGCCACTAAGGCATCAAAACCATCGTAGACACTTTGAGCTGTTTGCGCATCACCTTTGAAACGCACCATTGAAAATTCGGTTTGGGCCGCACCAGGAGCAATATTACTTACCCTTATTTGATATGGTAATAAATCGATACGCAGTGCTTTTGACAGCGCATCTACAGCATGTTTACTTGCGCAGTAGACATTACCACCTGTATACACCTCTTTTCCTGCAATTGATGAAATATTGATGAGGTGACTAAATGGATGCTTTTTCAGTAATGGAATGACAGCATGGCTCATGTATAACAAACCTTTTACATTGGTGTCTATCATGCGGTTCCAATCCTCAGAAAGGCCGGTGTCTAGCTGGCCGCGCCCAACCGCTAATCCCGCATTGTTGATCAAGATAAAAATATGATCTGCAATTTCTTGCGGTAAAGCCCCAATAACAGCTTGTACATCTGCTTCATTGCGCACATCGAGTGCGGCAATGTATACAGGCGTTCTGGTTAATGATTTTTGCAGGGCTTCGAGGCGGTCTAATCTGCGCGCCAAAAGCACAAGTCCGTAACCTAAATCTTGCAGTGCTTTTGCTGAGGCGGCACCAAAGCCGGAACTTGCACCTGTAACGATAGCATATTTCATGCTGCAAAATTGACAAAAAAAACGCAGTTGCTTGTCAAATTG
>JBJTNX010000067.1:0-19391 GCA_046074325.1 Sphingomonadales bacterium | reverse complement strand
TAGTACTTTTCTTTGCGCTCCAATAAAAACAAAGCCAACGCCTTTAGCATGCGTCCTCGTTCTTGAAAAGTCATTTTGCGCAATTGGCCACCGTTTTTACGACCATATTCTAAAACTTCGGAAAAGTCGATGCCTGCGCTAGAAGCTTCTCCGATTTGAACGCCAGTTATGGCATTGTACAAAGGTGTTTCAACGCCTTGTCCATCGACCCATTGACCCAGAATGTAGTTTTGAAATCGTTGCATAGTTCACTATTTTATCAACCAACGCACAAGGTCTGCGCCGTTGGCATAAATCATTAAAGAGAGTAACAAGAAAATACCAATATACTGCGCGATTTCTAAAACTTTTTGGGGCGCTTCTTTACCCGTAATCATTTCGTAAAGTAAGAAAACGACATGGCCGCCATCTAGAGCAGGTATCGGCAAAATATTCATGAAAGCCAAAATGATGGAAAGCAAGGCAGTAGTGAGCCAGAACGTGTGCCAGTCCCAAAGGGGTGGAAACATGTTGCCAATTGAGGCAAATCCGCCGATTTGAGTGGCTCCCTTTTTGGTGAAAACAAACTTAAACTGACTGATATAATCTGAGAGCGTATTGACGCCGTATTGCATGCCTACGCTAATGCTTTTAGCGAAACCATATTTTTTCTCAGATAGTGCTTTCTGATCAATATACTCCGAAGTTGCCATGATGCCAATGGTACCATTCGCTTTGACTTTAACCGCTCGGGTTATGGTGTCTTTTGAATTGCCATTTTGAGCAACTTTGATGTCAACCACTTTATTTTTATTTGCAAATAATATGGTTATAAATTCATCATAAAATTGAACTGGGGTTCCGTTTACCTCAACTATTTGGTCGTTTGTTCTAAAACCCGCTTTTTTGGCAGGTGCGTCTTTTGATACTTCAGCGACCTTAATTTCATTTGCGCGTAAACTGAATGCCGGCAGCGCGCCAGCCTCGAAAAGTTTGTTGTCTATGTCTTGAGGTAATTGAACATGATCAATACTTCCATTTGCGTGTTTTACCGTCAGCCTTCTGGCGCCTCTTAGTAAAATCTCTTTATTGATGTCATCTAGATTCAAAGGTGCTTGACCCTCCAGCTTCAAAATAACATCACCTGATTGAATGCCGTATTGAGCCAAATAAGGATGAACACTTAGGCCCGCTTTTAATTTATTTTGATCGAGGGTGAGCTGGCCCCAAGTAAAGACAACACCAATGTAAATGACAAAACCAAGCACCAAATTAACCGTGACGCCACCAATCATGATAATGAGGCGTTGCCAGGCTTTTTTGCTCCTGAACTCCCAAGGTTGTGGTTCATTTTTAAGTTGTTCGGTATCCATCGATTCGTCAATCATACCGGCAATTTTAACATATCCCCCGAGCGGAACCCAACCTATCCCCCATTCGGTGGTGTCTGGATCTGCTGCCCAATCAGCTGGTGGGGTTTTACTGAACCAAGATTTTCGTTTTTGGCCATTGACGCGTTTCCACCTAAAAAATGAAAAATAAGGGTTAAAGAACAAATAGAATTTTTCGACGCGTGTCTTAAATAACTTGGCGGGAATAAAGTGACCGAATTCGTGCAGTGTTACAAGAATAGCCAGTGAAGTAATGAGCTGAGCTGCTTTGATGAGTATTTCCATTGTGTATATTGTCGTTTACAAAGATACCTTAAGTTTATTAGTGTGCCTCTAGCCAGTTCGGGGCGGCTTTCATTTCTACTTCCATAGGGACCTCCATTTGAACAGCACCCTCCATGGCTGTCTTAACGAGTTGCTGCATTTTAGAAAGTTCATCCCGATGAACATCGAAAACCAGTTCGTCATGGACCTGTAAGATCATACGTGACTTCAATTTTTCTTTGTTCATTGCTTTTTGAACTGCTACCATAGCTAACTTGATGATATCTGCAGCAGAACCTTGAATAGGCGCGTTGATGGCATTTCGTTCGGCAAAACCACGTACAACAGCGTTGGCCGAATGGATGTCTGGTAAGTAGCGTCTGCGTTTAAGAATGGTCTCTACATATCCCAACTCTCTGGCTTGAGCTATGACTTTATCCATATAGGTTTTAATGGTGCTGTATTGTTCAAAATAAGCGTCAATAATTTGTTTGGCTTCAGTTCTTGAAATCTGTAAATTTTGAGCCAAACCAAATGCCGACTGGCCATAGATGATCCCAAAATTAACGGCCTTTGCGGCGCTACGTTGGTCTCTGGTAACTTGTTCAATAGGCGTGTGGAAAACCTTGGAAGCGGTGGCCGCGTGAATGTCGTGTCCGCTTTTAAAAGCTGCTATCATGTTTGCATCTCCCGACAACGCAGCAATAATTCGCAATTCTATCTGTGAGTAATCGACAGCCATTAATTGATAGTCGGAAGCTCTAGGCACAAACGCACGGCGGATCTCACGGCCTTTGGCAGAACGCACAGGTATGTTCTGCAGATTCGGATTGTTTGAGCTAAGTCGGCCTGTAGCAGTGACCGTTTGCATAAAATTACTGTGGATGCGTCCATCTATAGGGTCGCAAAGTGTTGGAAGTGGATCGACGTAAGTGCTTTTGAGCTTGCGCAACTGGCGGTACTCCAGAATATGGCCAATAATCGGGTGGTCGTGCTCGTGTTTTTGAAGGATGTCTTCTGAAGTTGCATACTGACCCGTTTTGGTCTTCTTGGCTTTACTAGAAATTTGTAGTTTCTCGAAGAGGATTTCACCTAATTGGCGGGGCGAATCAATATTGAAATCTTGTCCTGCAAGTGTTTTAATTTCATTGTCCAATTCAACGAGCCTTTCATCAAGCTCCAAAGAGAATGCTTGTAGGGCATTTACATCAATAGCAATTCCTTCTTGTTCGATTTCCTTGAGCACCTTTACTAGTGGCATCTCAACGTCATAAAACAAATGGTGCAAATGCGGCTTTTCGATTTCGGGCTCAAGCAGCTTTTTTAATTGAAAGGTGATGTCGGCGTCTTCACAGGCGTAGTCTTTAATTTGCTCAGGTGCTAAATCTGCCATGTTGCCTTGGCCTTTTCCTTTTTTTCCAATCAGCTCTTCAATTGATATAGGTTGGTAATTCAGATAGTAGGTAGCCAAGAAATCCATGCCTTGTTTAGACTCTGGATTAATCAAGTATTGGGCTATCATGGTGTCAAACAAAGGGCCCTTTAATTCAATTCCATAACGGTGCAAAACCTTAAGGTCATACTTGATGTTGTGCGCAATTTTTTCAATCGATAGATCTTCAAAAATGGGCGCAAATTCATGAACGATTGCCTGTGCTTGTTCAAAATTTGACGGAACCGCAATGTAAAAAGCTTCGCGCGCCTTATATGAAAATGAAAACCCAACAAGATCCGCATGCAGCGCATCGATTGAATTCGTTTCAGTGTCAAAACAAACCTCGGATTGAACCAATAACAAGGCCAATAATTCTTTGCGCTCCTCAGCAGAAGTAATCAAATGATAACTGGGTTTTTCTGTGGCTATCGTTTTATAACTTGCCGTTGGCAACGCTGTTTGTGGTTCCAACATACTTTGAACGCCAAAGAGGTCGAGTTGTGCTTCTTCTTTAGAAATATTGGATTGGGTAACCACTATTTCCTCGCCAATAATGCGCTTTGCCAAGGTTCGAAATTCGAGTTCAGTAAAAATGTCGCGAATGGCATCGGCATTTACCGGACAAACCTGTAAATCTTGCTCGTCAAATTCAACAGGCACGTCTCGGATAATTGTCGCTAAGGACTTAGACATGAGCCCTTGTTGTTGAAAATTCTCAACATTTTCTTTTTGCTTGCCCTTGAGTTCATGTACGTGGGCAAACAAGCCCTCCATTGAACCGTATTTAGCTACCAAAACTTTGGCGGTTTTTTCACCGATGCCCGGAATACCCGGAATGTTGTCAGAGGCGTCGCCCCACAAACCCAAAATGTCGATTACTTGGAGCGGGTCTTGCACTTCAAATTTTTCACAAACTTCTTTAATACCAAGAATTTCTGGCGGATTACCACCTCTGCCCGGCTTATAAATGAAGGTTTGGGGGCTCACGAGTTGCGCATAATCTTTGTCGGGGGTCATCATGTAAGTCACAAAACCCTTTGGTTCAGCTAGCTTGGCAACAGTTCCAATAACATCATCGGCTTCAAAACCCGGCACTTCTAATATTGGAATGTTAAATGCACGTACAATTTGCTTGATCGGATGAATCATGGAGCGGATGTCTTCGGGCATTTCTTCTCGTTGCGCTTTATAAGCTTCAAATTCCTCTTGCCGCTGGGTAGATCCGCCAGGAGGGTCAAAAACGACTGCAATATGGGTGGGTTGTTCTGTCTTCAGAACATCAATCAAAACATTCGTAAAACCGAAAGCAGCAGAAGTGTTTTCACCTTTTGAATTGACGCGTGGGTTTTTTGCAAAAGCAAAATAAGCACGATAAATAAGTGCGTAAGCATCTAAAAGGAAAAGCTTTTTGGGAGCGTTGGGAGTCAGCATTAGAAAGTAGGAAAATACGGGATGAAGAGCGAGGGCTCTATTTGTTTTTGTTCCGAAACCGGTATTGTTTTGTACAAAAACAAAGTGCCAACCATCGGGTAGCCGCTTATTTGCACATTAACCATTGGTTTTTTAGAGGCTTTGTAAGCGGTCGTGATGAATCCTGGTTCTGGAATAATGCGCAACGGAACTTTTAGTGTGGTTTCTTTGTGTGCTTTCAACCGAATAGGCTCGTCTAGATATAGGTTGCCGATTTTCTGTTGATCGATAAAAAGTTCAAAAGAACCTGGCTTCATTTTAACGGGTAGCCATAGGTTGTTCTTGACATGAAAACTCGCCTTAAACTTAACGAGTTGCCCACTAAATTGTTCAATTTCAGAACCGTCGTAACTTACGAGTTCAATGGGTTCTTCTAGACTTTTACAGGATGTGAAGAACAAAACAATAGCGATCAAAAAGATTGATTTCATGCTTTGATTTGACTAAAGTGCTTGAAAAAATAAGGAATCGTTTCTATTCCTTTAAAATAGTTAAAGAGGCCAAAGTGTTCGTTAGGGCTGTGAATGGCGTCGCTATCCAAACCAAAGCCCATTAAAATAGTTTTTAACCCAAGCTCTTGTTCGAACATGGCTATGATTGGGATGCTGCCGCCACTGCGAACAGGAATTGGTTTTTTGCCAAAAGTGGTTTCGTATGCAAGGCTCGCTGCAGCATATGCCGGTGAATCTGTCGGGGTCACTACAGGTTGGCCGCCATGATGGGGCAATACTTTTACGCGAACACTTTGTGGTGTGATACTTTCAAAATGCGTCTGAAAAAGTCTCGTGATTTCTTCTGGATCTTGATCGGGTACCAAGCGCATAGAAATTTTGGCAAATGCTTTAGAAGCAATTACAGTTTTGGCGCCCTCGCCCGTATAGCCACCCCAAATACCATTGACGTCTAAAGTCGGGCGAATAGAACCTCTTTCCATGGTGCTGTATCCGTTTTCACCGTGGGTGGCAGGTATGTCGAGTGCTTCACAATACGCTTTTTCAGAAAATGGTGCCTTGGCCATTTCGGCACGATCTGCGGCCGAAAGCTCAACAACCTTATCGTAAAAGCCAGGGATTGTGATGCGCATGTTTTCGTCGTGCAAACTGGCAATCATTTGTGTCAAAACATTGATCGGGTTGGCCACACAGCCTCCGTATAAGCCAGAATGAAGGTCGCGGTTTGGGCCCGTGAGTTCTACTTCGACATAACTGAGGCCTCGCAAACCCGTTGTAATCGAGGGCGTGTTGTTGGCAAGCATACCGGTGTCAGACACCAAAATGATGTCTGCTTTGAGTTTTTCTTTGTTTTCTCGGACAAATATGGCCAAGTTTGGACTACCTACTTCTTCTTCACCTTCTATCATGAGCTTCACGTTACAGGGTAATTCTTGCGCTTGCAACATGGCCTCAACAGCTTTGACATGCATAAAGAATTGCCCCTTGTCGTCACAGGCACCGCGGGCAAAAATGGCGCCTTCAGGATGTATAGGTGTTGTTTTTATTACGGGTTCAAAAGCCGGAGAGTGCCAGAGCTCTAAGGGGTCTGCGGGTTGTACATCATAGTGACCATAAACCAAAACGGTTGGTAAAGTAGCGTCTAAGATTTTTTCTGCGTAAACGATCGGGTGGCCTGCTGTTGCAAGTACCTCCACATTGTCTAGACCTATATTTTGAAGGTGCTGAGCAAGATGCGCTGCACAAGCTGCTACATCATTTTGAAATTGGGGGTCGGCAGATACCGACGGGATACGCAATAAATCAAAAAGTTCAGAAACAAATCTGTCTTTATTTTGACCGATAAATTGTTGTGTTTTTTCCATATTCATTCTATACTTCAAAGTTGCAAAAAATAGCCCGGTTTTGCTGCTTCAGACTTTATATTAATTTTGTAATGCAACTTAAATGCCTAATTAGACGTCTAACCGACAACTTGTGCATATGAAACACTTACTACACCTCATTTTTATATTTTCAATTGGCGCTGTTTTTGCCCAGCCAATTTCGGTATCCACCACCCAAACGCCACAACAACTCGTAGACAACGTTTTGTTGGGTTTTGGTGTAACCGCCTTCAACGTAACCATTAACGGCAATCCGGCATTGGCCAATACAGCACAATCAAATGTGGGGTATTTTACCAACACCAACCCTTTATTTCCGATTAATAACGGCTTAATCCTGACAACAGGAAATGCTTCAGCTGCGGTCGGGCCTAATTCAGGCGGCTCTTTTACAAGTAATAACCCAGCAACAAGCTTGGTGACTTCAGACCCTCACCTGAATGACATCGCAGCCGGAAACGTTACTAACGGGGTTGTTTTGGAATTTGACTTCATTCCATCAGGTGACACCCTCGTTTTCAATTACATGTTTGGTTCGGACGAATACCCTGAGTTCTCGCCTTCATCTTTTAACGACGCATTTGGTTTATTTTTATGGGGGCCAGGCATTACTGGGCCTTTTACCCTTGCTGGCTACCCCAATGGAGGCGCCAATATTGCCACAATCCCAGGTGGAATTCCCGTTACCATCAATAATGTTGGCGATGTTTCAAATACGCAATATTACGTTTTCAATGAAGCGAATTCGACGCTCACCTATGGCGACGCTATTCTATACGACGGCACTACCGTACTTTTAACTGCTGCCGCAAGTGTTCAATGCAACCAATTGTATCACATCAAGTTGGCAATATCCAACGTTGGTGACCAATCTTACGATTCTGGTGTATTTTTAGAGGCTGGTTCATTCAGTTCTGCAGCAGTAGATGTTGCTGTTGCAACGGTTTCTGGAGATACCACAATTGTAGAAGGTTGTACTTACGCCGACTTTATTTTTACACGCCCTCCAGGACAGGTGAACGACACACTCATAATCAACTATACGATTGGTGGTGTTGCGCAACAAGGCATTGACTACAATACCCTTCCAAACCCAATTACTTTCTTGCCGGGTGAGGATACTGTTATCATCACATTAACACCTACTCAAGACGGTATCAACGAAGGTTTCGAATCTGTAGTCATTACCGTTCAGCTCATTAACCCATGCGGAGACACCATCACTTCGTCGGGCACAATTTATATTGGTGAGGGTCCTATCATAAATATCACAGGCAACAACCCAACTGTTTATTGTGCAACTGACAGCGTTTGGCTTGCGGCCAGCGCATCGGGTGGCTATGCCCCTTATGACTATGAATGGGAAAACCTTGCTGGGGCCAACCTTGGCACAAACGACTCCATTTCAGTTGGTATCGGCCAAAACGGAACCATGTATTATTTAGTCACCGCCACCGACAACTGTAATTTCACGCAAACAGATACCGTAACAGTAACCATGAACCAAACCTTGGCCATCGACACTATCTATGTGGGCCCTTCGAATTGTGTGCCATCTGGATTTGTTTCGGTTCAAGCTAGCGGCCTACAAGGTGTGCCACAATATACCTGGACTGGACCTGGTCCAAACGGGTTTATCGATGCTTCAGTTTGGCAAAACTTGCCTTCTGGTTGGTATTACATTACAGTAGAAGACAACGTGTGTACTGTTTCCGATAGCGCATTCGTTGATCTTTTGGATCCTCCAGTTGCTGCATTCAGTGCAAGTGTCACCTCAGGGTGCGCGCCGCTAAGCGTCACGTTTCCCAACACCAGTCAGAACGCAAGCACCTACAGCTGGAACTTTGGCGATGGCCAAACCGGAAGCAGCAACGACCTGAGTGCACAAACCCATGTTTTTGACGTTCCTTTTGGGGACTACACTGTCACACTAACAGCCAACCAGGGTCCTCAATGTACAGATGTCGAGTCTATCACTATTCAAGTAAATGTTTGTGGTTGTACAGACCCATTAGCAACAAATTACAATGCCAACGCCAATGTTGACGACGGATCTTGTGTGTATCCAACCGGGTGTACAGATTCTCTTGCATTAAACTATGATCCAAACGCACTTATTGACGACGGCAGCTGTGAGTACGCCCGCCCAGAGGTGACCGCACCAAACGTATTTAGCCCGAACGCAGACAACAACAACGAAACATTCTACCTAGATACCAAAAATGTCATCGAACTCCAGCTCATGATTTTAAATCGTTGGGGCAATGTCTTATTCGACGCCACTTCTGTAGACCTCATCAATAACAATCCTGCTTGGGATGGCAACATCGATGGAGAGCCCGCTAGCGAAGGTGTTTACTTTTACAAATACATTGGTAAAGGCCTTAATAACCAAGAAGTAAGCGGACACGGTTTCTTACATTTGGTCAATAAGAAATAATAAAAGGGGGCGGCGCCCCCTTTTTCTGTATAATTTGATTATAGCGTCTTACATTTGTCGTAAGCTATATGACAAAGCACAAGAAATTCATTTGGTTAACCAGCATACTTGCAATAGCAGGTCTCGCCTTTTATTTTACCACCAAAAACAACCCACAAGCTAAAGGAGGCAAACAGTTTGGCGGTGAATTACATCTTGCCATTAAAAGCAAGCACACCGATTTAAATCCGCTTGTATCCAACACCCTTGATCACCACAGGGTTCAGCAACTTATCTTCGAACCATTAATTTTACCCGCGGCCAATCAACGCGGTTGGAATTACCTTCTAGCCAAAAAAATAACCGTTCTTTCAGACAAAAAAACAGTGCGCATTTCCCTCCGAAAAAATGTACGCTTTGCTCCGGACCCCTGTTTTCGGCTTGCCTCTGACGAGCTTACGGCGGCTGATGTTGTATTTAGTCTTTCGTTGGCTTGTGCAAACACTAAGCTAATTGAACAAAGTAATTACTTTGCGGGGTTGATTATTGGTGGATCTGCTTTTTACCAAAACCAAGAAAACCCATTCCTTAAAAGGGTAAAAGGCATCCGAGTAATAGATGACTACCTGCTTGAAATTAAGCTAACCGCCCCATATAATCACTTTATTCAAATCCTAGGCAGCCCTGGTTTTGGAATGATGAGTCTACAAGCAGCCAAATACTATAAATCTCGTTTTTTCAAGCAACCCGTTGGAACCGGACCTTTTCAACTGCAGCACTCAGACAAGCACATAGCCGAATTTAGATCAAACAAAAACTATTGGAGAAAAGATGTGTATGGCAATCAACTTCCTTATACAGACAAAGTCATTGTTAAATATGGTGTCAGCGGAGCAGAAGCACAACAGTTATTTCTCCAAAATCAACTAGACTTACTTTTTGATCTCCCAGTAGATGACCTACAAGAAGCTTTCGGCACATTAAACGATGCCAAATCAGGCAAAAACCCATTGCACGAAGTTTACATAAAAAACACTGCAAAAATTCATTTTTTACAATATGATTGCACTAAAAAACCCTTCGACGACCCCGTTTTACGCAAAGCATTTGCTTTGGCCATAGATACCAAAACGATTTGCGAAGAAATGCTAAAAGGAGAAGGGCTTCCTCTGAATGGGTATTTTATTCCAACCACCCAAGGTGGACTAAATGCGCAAAAAGAGAACCCAGCACAATCTTTTGAAGAAAGGGTTTTTGAAGCCCAAAGAACGCTTGCGCAAGCTGGATACAATAGCAAAAATCCATTGCCAACCATATACCTTTATGTGGGTGCGGCAAAAAACACACTCGCTTATCGCTGGTCTGATGCAGTTGCCCAAATGCTTCGGCAAAACCTTGGGGTCAAGATTAGTGTGAAAACAGATGAACTAAAAGGCTCCTCTAAAAACGCGTTGTGGCGCAGCGGTTGGATTGGTGATTACGCTGGCGCAGAGTCCTATCTAAGGCTGTTTTACAGTGGTGCTCAAAAGCCTGTCTTTTTCAAAAACCGCATCGTGGATGCGCTCTATTTAAACGCAGTACTGGCTCAAAAAGAAAAGGAAAAACAAAAGGCTGAACGCTTGTGTGAAAAAGAAATCATGAAACAAAACGCGTTTCTGCCAATATATACAGAGGGCTTTATTTTACTCAATCAGCTGCATTTGCGCGGTCTTGTGCTCAATCAAGTTGGCTTAATTGACTACGCGCAACTCTATATCAAAGAGTTGAAAACTAATTAAGTGATTCCTCGACCCAAGCTTTTCCCCAATTATCTATTTCTTCGTTAGACCATAGAGATGGGTAAAAAATCCGCTTTTGAAAACGTGGTGGCAAATATTTCTGCCAATTAGTACCGCCGGTTGCAGCAACATCTTTGTCTTGACGCGCCAAATAGCGAACAGCTGATTTATAATGAGCCAACGGCCAATTGATATTTACGTTGATATCATTTTGGCGCAAAGCTTGCTGCACAGCTTCGTCTTGCTGATCTTCTGGCTTAAGGCGCAAATATACCTGCCATAGATTTTTGTCTTTGCAATGCTCACCAAGCGCAATAAATTGATCCTTGTACTTCTCTTCAAATTGAATGAGTGTGAGGGTCTTTTTACCAGATGCGGCTTCGGTGGCTCCTGCCTTCCAATAAATGTGCTCGAACAATTGTGCTATGTCGGTTTGGTTTTGTAGCGCTGCTCTTTGGTCTTTTGCAACAAGATTGATGAAATCGGTACTGAAAATTTCTATATCACGGTATTGCGCAGACTGAAAACCCGAGGCAGGCAAAAGACTCATGCGGAACTTCAAAAATTCTTCGCGATCCATCCCGTTGATCATGATTTCAAAGCTTTTTACAAGCGCATCAAAATAGCGGTTAATGCGTGTAACACGATCGATAAAATGTTTTTTTTCTGGATGCACAATAGTGCCCAAAGCCTCAAATTCTCTGAGGGCCAATTTGAAATAGAGCTCTGTGATTTGATGATACATTATAAAAACGACCTCATCGGGAAAAGATGTCTTTGGTTTCTGCAAACTCAATAAAGTATCGAGTTGAATATAATCCCAATAAGTGGTGACGTCAGCGTATAACAAACCTTCGAGATAGGCGTTGAAATCTTCGCCTAAAGCAGCGTATTTCTGATGAAGTAAGTCTAATTTCTCTTTGAGTTCTGGCGTGATTTCCATCTGGTGTTGCTTGATATTGTGACTCGAAATTAAACAAATTTTAAGTGACCAAAGTATTTTACTTTTGTACTTCTAACTAAAAACCTCATGATCAACTACAATCCAAAAAACTGGCTTTCCTTTATTTTCTCCTTTCACAAAAGTGATACGGCAAGAATGATGTGGAAGGAATTGGTTTATATCAGCCTTTTATCGGTTCTAATTGCATACATCGAAATTGCTTTTTTTCCAGAAGCTGTTTTTCTTAAAAACCTAACAACTGTTTATTCTTTGTTGGGATTTGTGATTTCATTATTGTTGGTATTTCGGACAAATACTGCCTATGACCGTTGGTGGGAGGGTAGAAAAGCCTGGGGTTCAGTTGTAAATGATACGCGTAGTTTGAGCGCAAAACTCAGTGTACTTAGTATTTCAAACGAACAAAAAGTGTTGCTCAAAGAATTGATCACCATGTTTGTGTTCGCCATGAAAAATCACCTGCGCAACAAAGCACTTGAAAGTGACCCCGAACTCCCAAAATATCAAAATACTTTTGCAATTGACGGACATCAACCTTTAGCGATTCAACAGCGGCTGCGCAGCGAAATTCAAATCTTACTCGACAGTCAAATCATCAGTCATGAAATATGGCTAGCTATTCAAAAAGACATTGACTCCCTTGTGGGCTCGTTAGGTGCGTGTGAGCGTATTAAAAATACGCCGATTCCATTTTCTTACAGTCTTTTTATTAAAAAGTTCATTTTTATTTATGTCCTGACAATGCCGCTGGCTTTCGTGCCACTATTTGGTTATTTCTCGGCTTTCATTTCGACTTTTGTGTTTTACGCCTTAGTAAGTATGGAATTACTGGCCGAAGAAATTGAGGATCCTTTTGGTTCGGATGAAAACGACCTGCCCACAGACCAAATCTGTATAACCATTCATCAAAACTGCCAACAAATTTTTGGTGTATAAAAAAAGCGCCTCGTGGGCGCTTTCGGATAAAGGTGTAGTTTCTTTATTTCGACTCTTCGTCAAAAATGCGTTTTGGACGCAATTGTTCGAAAAGACCTAGCGTTAACCAATACGGGAGGATGAAACCCAATAAAAAGAACAACATCCAAAAGGCCATTCCGCCAATTAAAAGAAACATTACAATACCGAAAGTGCTCATCTTCTATTATTTTTGCAGTTGAAAACGAGTCAAAATTACACAAATAAATTCATAAACACTAAAAAATGGAATTTCGCATTGAAAAAGACACCATGGGTGAGGTTAAAGTGCCTGCTCAGCGCTATTGGGGAGCACAAACAGAACGCTCGCGCAATAACTTCAAAATTGGTCCAGAAGGCTCTATGCCCATTGAGGTCATTCATGCGTTCGCTTACCTTAAAAAAGCGGCGGCACATGCCAACCATGAATTAGGTGTTTTACCACAAGAGAAAAGAGACCTTATTTCGGCAGTTTGTGATGAAATCTTAACAGGTCAGCACAATAGTGAATTTCCATTAGTGATTTGGCAAACCGGTTCAGGCACACAGTCTAACATGAACTGCAATGAAGTTATTGCCAACCGTGCCCACGTCATCAATGGCGGAAATCTACTAGATGATCAAAAAGTATTGAATCCTAATGACGATGTCAATAAGTCACAATCTTCCAACGATACCTACCCTACTGCCATGCACATTGCAGCTTACAAAATGGCCGTCGACGTTACACTTCCGGGTCTTAAACACCTTCGTGACATTTTGCAACAAAAGGTGGTTCAATTCAAAGATGTGGTCAAAACAGGGCGCACCCACTTTATGGATGCCACTCCTTTGACTCTAGGTCAAGAATTTAGCGGTTATGTCGCTCAGATCGATTATTCTATGCGCGCCATTCAAAATGCATTAGTTGCTGTTTCTGAACTTGCACTCGGCGGAACCGCAGTTGGTACCGGACTCAATACACCTAAAGGATACGATGTATTGGTTGCCAAAAAAATTGCTGAATTCACGGGCCTTCCATTCATCACAGCGGCCAATAAATTTGAAGCTTTGGCTGCACACGACGCTATGGTGGAACTCTCTGGCGCACTGAAGCGCAGCGCAGTTGCACTTATGAAGATTGCAAATGACATTCGTATGCTTTCTTCTGGACCGCGTTGTGGTATTGGAGAAATTATTATTCCAGACAATGAGCCTGGTTCTTCTATTATGCCGGGTAAAGTCAACCCTACTCAGCCAGAAGCGCTTACTATGGTGTGCGCCCAAGTAATGGGCAACGATGTAACAGTGAGTATTGCGGGTTCAAACGGACACTTCGAACTCAATGTGTTTAAACCAGTTATTGCCGCTAACGTGTTACAATCAGCTCGCTTAATCGGCGACGCTTGTGTCTCATTTGCAGACAATTGTGCTGTTGGTATTGAGGCCAACCTACCTGTAGTTAAACAACACCTCGACAACTCTTTAATGCTTGTAACGGCGCTCAACACAAAAATTGGATACTATAAGGCTGCTGAAATCGCTAAATATGCCCATAAAAATGGCACCACACTCAAAGAAGCTGCTGTGGGACTCGGGCATGTGAGTTCTGAAGAATACGACCAAATCGTGGATCCTTCTAAAATGATTGGTTCTTTAGACTAAATCGATGTATCCATCTTAGCAAACATTGAACAAAAAGCAAACATAATATTGTTTAATTTTGCATATAAAAATTTTACATGTCAAAAATTAAAGTAGCCAACCCTGTTGTCGAGCTCGACGGCGATGAAATGACCCGCATTATTTGGAAATTTATCAAAGACAAATTGATCCTTCCATATCTTGACCTCGACATTAAATACTATGATCTTGGTATAGAAAAACGAGACGAAACCAACGATCAAATCACCGTTGACGCTGCAGAAGCTATTAAACAATACAAAGTTGGTATCAAGTGTGCCACCATTACCCCAGACGAAGCGCGTGTAAAAGAATTCAGCCTCAAGTCAATGTGGAAATCGCCTAATGGCACCATTAGAAATATTCTCGACGGCACCGTGTTCCGCGAGCCTATCGTGATGCAAAACGTACCGCGTTTGGTCACCAACTGGACCGCGCCTATCATCGTTGGTCGACATGCTTTTGGTGATCAATACCGTGCAACCGACGCTGTTTTTAAAGGAAAAGGCAAGCTCACCATGACTTTCACACCAGAAGACGGTGGTGAAACCCAAACTTTTGAAGTGTTCAACTTCAAAGGGGATGGCGTTGGTATGGCCATGTACAATACCGACGACTCCATTGCTGGTTTTGCAAGAAGCTGCTTCAATATGGCGCTTACCAAAAAATGGCCGCTTTATCTTTCAACCAAAAACACCATTCTCAAAAAATACGACGGTCGCTTCAAAGATATTTTTGAAGAAATCTATCAAGCTGAATTCAAAAGTCAATTCGAAGCAGCAGGTATTGTTTACGAACACCGCCTCATCGACGACATGGTAGCCTCAGCTTTGAAGTGGAATGGTAATTTCGTTTGGGCATGTAAAAATTACGATGGAGACGTTCAATCCGACACCGTTGCTCAAGGTTTTGGTTCTTTGGGTCTCATGACTTCTGTGCTCATTACACCAGACGGCCAAATCATGGAGTCCGAAGCAGCGCATGGTACCGTAACCCGTCATTACCGCGATCACCAAGCAGGCAAAAAGACTTCTACCAACCCTATCGCTTCTATTTTTGCCTGGACCCGAGGCTTGGCATTCAGGGGTAAACTAGACCAAAACCAAGAACTTATCAGTTTCTGTGAAACACTAGAAAAAGTTTGTATCGAAACCGTTGAATCCGGTATTACGACCAAAGACTTAGCGGTGTGCATTCACGGCAACAAAGTAAATCACGGTGAACACTACGTTTACACTGAAGAATTTCTAGATGCCCTCGATCGAGGATTGAAAGCAAAAATGAACTAATTTAGGGGCTTAGGCCCCTTTTTTTATGCGTTTACTTTTTATATTTTTTTTGAGTTCTTTCGCTTTTGGTCAAGGAATTCCAAATGACTGGTTGGGTTCTTACGAAGGAACCATGGAAATACACAGCCGTAAAGGACTACAACAAACCATTGGTGTCAAATTTGACTTGCAGCTAATGTCTCGAGAAAATTATTGGACTTATAATATGTCCTATGTCAATCTAAACAACGGCGAGGTGGCAAGTACAAAAGCCTACAAGATATTTTATGAAGAGGAATCCAAAAGACTTTGGATGGACGAAGGTGATAGCTTGCTTATTGAAATGAGCCGCCTCGGGGCTTGTTTTTTTGATCATTTTGAATTGAGTGGTATGTTTTTCAACTCCTCGCTTTGTAAAGAAAATGCAGATTTAATTTTCACGATTACAGGCGGACAAAAAAAACCCACCTACACGAGCCCCAAAATTGAAGAAGCAGAAGGTGTTGTAGAAACCATGCGCGTCGATTTTCTTCAAACCGTACGCCTTACAAAAGTAAAATAAGTGAGGGTTTTTGGTTTTATACTTTTAATTGTTTTGTCTGCTTGCAAAACCATTGCTATTGACCCGCCAGCACCAGAATTTAAAGCAATAGATGAGGTTAGCGCAACAGCGCCTTCTGTAATAATCATTCAAACCGAACTTGCCCTAAAGCCCTATTTAACGGAGGCCGATCAAAGTTTAGACATGAAATTCAGTGGTGGAGAGTCGCCTTGTGAGGGTATTCAATATAAATATCGTTTCGAGCGCGAACCTTTGTCTTTTGAATTTAAAGACAAACAAGTGCTATGTGACATCAAAGGAAAGTTCGATTTAAATTTATCTTATTGTCCGAAATGTCAAGATGTTTTTGGAGAGCAAATGTGTTTAATTCCGCGTGTCACTGCCTCTTGTGGTGTTGGTGAACCAAAAAGAAGAGTGCATATTTCATACAGCAGTAATATCGGGATTACTGAAAATTTTACACTTAAATCACAGACTAAACTCAAAGAGCTTCGGCTAATCGACCCTTGTAAAATCACCGTTTTTCAATACGATGCAACGTCTACTATTGAAAAAGAAGTTAAAGGCGCATTAGTAGACTTAGAAGAAGAAATCGATAAACAAATTGCCGCAGCGCCCCTGCGGTCCACAATGAAAGACGTTTGGGCTAGCTTACAAGACGCTATACTGGTTGCGCCATACGGCTATTTTTATTTGCGGCCAGCAACAATTGGGATATCAGATTTAAGCCTTAAAAACGATGGACAAAAAGCTGTTTTTACTACCCAAATAACTGCACAGCCGCTGTTCGCTACGAACCCGCTAGATGAAGCTAAAAAACCATTGCCAAAAAACACAACACACAAACAAGATACCAACCAAAGTTCACTCTACTTGAGAACTGTTGCGTCATTTGATTCTATCAATCAATTTCTTGCTCGTGATTTCGATACCCAACATATTCAGATCAGTAAAAATAAACAGATCAACATCGATAAAGTACAACTTCTCGGCCCGCAAGGTGACCGCTTGGTCTTACAAGTAACTTTTTCTGGCACAAAAACTGGTGACTTATATTTAGTCGTAACGCCATTTATAGATAGCAACCAACATCTAAAAGTAAGCAATGTTGATTTTGAGCTCAAAACCAAAAGTGTTTTGCTTCACTCTGCAAAATGGATGCTCGATGAAAAAATCAAAGGGAAACTTCAAGATCAAATTGATATTGACCTAAGCCCAATGTTAGATGAAACAAAAGAAGCAATTGAAAAACAACTGAACATAGAAGTCAGTAAAGGCGTTTGGTTGAGCGGAACGATAAAAGAACTCGTGGTTCAAAACTTATTGCTTACCTCAGGAAACCTCGTTATTGACATGAGGCTTATTGGTTTTCTGAAACTAAAAGTAGAATAAGCCGTATAAGGCTTCTGTGAAAATTATATGTGGTTTTCTAATTTGTTTTCAGGTTGTTTTTGCCCAACAACTTGCCTACAATACATGTATTGGTGCGGTTAACGCACCCATTGATGGTGATTTTTCCCTTTCATTTCTCGGATTAAAAACGAATAACCAAATTTGGGTGGTCTTTGTGGCTCCTCAAAGTGGCATTTTGCAAATAGACATGACTCAGGTTGGT
Source organism: Sphingomonadales bacterium (assembly GCA_046074325.1). Classification (GTDB taxonomy): domain Bacteria; phylum Bacteroidota; class Bacteroidia; order Flavobacteriales_D; family Crocinitomicaceae; genus UBA952. The sequence continues at coordinate 1,796 of JBJTNX010000067.1, read as the reverse complement.
TCGTCGTTGAACTTTTCTTCGGGTTTAATTAGAAAAACCATTTTAGACGTATGTTCTTCCAAGGGGGATGCCGTAGAAGAAACACCTTTTGAACTCCGCGGCCAGAAAAACCTCAGCATTTCACTTGAAAAAAACCAACAACTTAGTTTGTGTTTAAGCACTGCTGCAAGAATGAAAGATTTAATATTATTTAAGTGTTCATTTGAAGCGAGTAATCCAAACGAACAAGCGCTTGTTTTAGATTTGACATACGATGAAGCGCTTCCAACTTATACTTTGATGGTGAAAGACTTTGTCACTAAAGCACCGGTTGCGGGTAAAATCTTTCTACAGGGTTCTTCAGAAATTACTGGCTCTTACTATGCGTCTACACTTAAATTGACACTCAAACAAAACGTTAAAAAGGGGACTATAAAAATTGACGCGCCGGGGTACTTTCCGATAGAGTTTACCGCTCGTCCGATTCCATTGAACGAGCATGGTGCAGATACGCTTTATTTACAGAAATTTGAATTAGGAAAGTTAAGCAAACTCGAACAGGTCTACTTTGCAGCAGGGCTTCCAGAAATAATGGAAGAATCATACCCACAGTTAAATCGCTTGCGCGACCTACTTATTCTTAATCCAGGCATTTCAATAGAAATTCACGGACACGTCAATCTAGATGAAAATAGCGCCAAAAAAGCACAAAAACTATCGAAACAACGGGCAGTAATGGTTAAAAAGTACCTTGTACAAAATGGTATAAGCCCAGAACGCTTATATGCTATTGGTTTTGGTTATACTAAACCTATTTACGCCAAACCACAAGATGAAAATCAAAAAGAAGCGAATAGGCGGGTAGAAATCCTTATTAAAAATAATTAGCAAGGAATTTTAGCCACTCGATTTGCATGCCGACCCCCTTCAAATGGCGTTTCTAAGAAAGCTTTAACCATTTCTTTAGCTGCTTCAATAGTTATAAATCGAGCTGGTAAGGATATAATGTTCGCGTCATTATGTTGTCTGGCTAAAAGTGCTATTTCGGTTGTCCAACATAACGCACAACGAATTTCTTGATGCTTATTTGCCGTCATACTAATTCCATTTCCAGATCCGCATAACAAAATACCTAATGATCCGGGGTTCGAAATCACATGCTGCGCTACCGGATGTGCATAATCAGGATAATCAATACTTTCCTCTGAAAAACAGCCATAATCTTTCACTTCATGGCCTAAAGAAGTCAAATAATCGATTAAAATTTGTTTGGTTTGAAAACCCGCATGATCTGCACCAATAGGAATGAGCATTTGAATGAAGTATTTAATATATGAACATTGAAACTTATAAACAAAGGTAAAATAATCAGCGCTACAACTCAATAAATATGTGTTGCTTTTACACAGGGCGGTGGTAATTTTGGTTCAAATCATGTTTATAAGAACTAAAAACCTTTTTTGTTTATCTGCAATAATTATATAAGCCAAAATATTATCCAATAAACATGTTTTTTTAGGGATTCTTTATACAAGGTTTTTCAACGTTTTTGACACAATGTTTAATGTTTGAACAACTTGTTTTTTTGAACATTTTTTTAAATAGCATAAATGTTAATATAAATTTAATTGTATCATTTTCAGTTATTTATAAATTAATTGGAGTGGATTAAATGTTGATAAGAACTGTTATTTTAATACAGCTAAAAAGAGGTTGAATAATTATACACATATTGACAACCTTAATAGTAGTTGTAAATTCTTTAAAATTTTCTTTAAAAGAAATATACTATATATTAAGTCGTCAAGGATTAGCAG
>JBJTNX010000066.1:0-16969 GCA_046074325.1 Sphingomonadales bacterium | reverse complement strand
GATTTACATGCAACAACCGGTAATCGAGTTTTTGCAGTTGTTGCAACTTCAGGAACAATCGAACTTTACCTCAAAGAACTCAGTAAACAAGTTCAAAAACACCTCGACAACCCAGGTAGGTTCTCCATGAGCGTGGGTTCTGCTTCTTTTGATACCTGGCTAGATGGCTATACGCCAGGGGCACCGGGTCGAAAAGTATCCATATACACCGAAGGATGCTTATTGGCTTTTTATACAGATTTTAAATTGCGCCAGGCCACAAACAATAAATTTGGACTCGAACAAGTCATTAAGAGCCTCTATTTTGACTTTGGCGTCACCCAAAAGGGCTATACGCTCGAAGATTACCAAAATGCACTTGAAAACCTTAGCGGACTTTCTTTTGCTTCGTTTTTCAAAGATTATGTTCAGGGTACAAATGCCTACGAAGCTTTGTTACAAGAAGCTTTGGAATTTTTCGGACTCGAGCTACAGCAGAAACCAAGCAAAAGTTATGCTGAAGCAAGGCTTGGCCTCAAAATACAGGCAAACGGCAAGGAATGGCAAGTTGTTTCCATATATCCGGGTTCACCTGCCGACACCGGAGGTTTGGCCATTGGAGACCTCATCTTGGGCGTCAACGGCATGCGTGCTGTCCCCTCGCTCGACAACTGGCTGGCCTTTTTTGAAAATCAGAATAAAACCTTGCTCATTGAGCGAAATGGTCAATTTATGGAGCGTTTTATTCCTGAAGTCGACAGACACTTTTTTGTGAGTCATGAACTCAAAGTTGCCAATTCATTACAACCTAGCCAGCAAAAAGCGTATTCAGCTTGGGCTAAGTAGTAAAAAAATCATCAGGGAAATTTAGTAAATAGAGTTGCTCACTGGCTCTGGTAAGTGCCGTATAGAGCCAACGCAAATAAGATTGATTCTTGCGCTCTTCCGGTAAAAATCCGTAATCTACATAGACGTGCGCCCACTGGCCACCTTGTGCTTTGTGAACGGTAACTGCATGGGCGTATTTGACTTGAAGCGCATTGAAGTACGGATTTTTCATGACCTCGCGGTAGCGTTTTTGCTTGTTTTTGATATCGGCATGTTCGGCCTCTATGGCATAAAACAACTTTTTAAGCGTTTCTCTTGTCAGATTGGCTCCCTCTTCGAGTAAGCTTTGTATATGTACCAAACAAGTGACCGAACCGATTTCAGGATAATCTACAAAGCGCAGATCAAGGAGTGCAAATTCAAAACCATAAAATGCCTCGAATTTACGCACCCTCTCTATACGCGCGAGTTCACCGTTGGCAATAAAACCCATTTTTGAACTCGGGTCTAGCCAGTAATAGTTGTTCTTGACAATCATTAATAAATCACCCTTCTCTAGCACCTCTTCTCGATAAAACAAACGGTTGCGGATTTCGAGATTCCATTGATTGGCCCTTTTGTTGGCAAGGGTCAACAAAATTGTTTCATCTGCACCAACTTGGGCCATTGATTGCTCTAAGTAATCTTGAAATTCGCCGCCATGAATACGTCTGACATTGCTGGTTTTGCCATCTGTTATGTGCGGAAACAAAGGCAAGTCAAACGCTTTTTTATTCCTTAAAAAGGTAGCCGTCGTTAAAATAGAAGAGCTGGAATCGACCCGAACAACCTGCGACAAATGACTGTGCCAAATTTCAATGGAACTATAGGCCTCAGCTAATTTTTGTGGATGCAAGGCAATGCTATCCTCTTGACCGACGGGAGGTAGCTGTCCGGGGTCTCCGATAAAAATGAGGTGGCAATTTTCTCCGTTGTACACATAATTAAGTAAATCCTCTAATACATTATTGCCTTCGTAAGGCTGTGCTGCAGCCAGCATAGAAGCTTCATCGACAAAAAAAAGGGTGTTTTTATGCAGGTTTTTGGCCAAAGTAAGTTGCTGGGTGCTGAGTTCCCCGCCAGAAAAATAAATATGTCGGTGAATGGTGCTTGCCGGGAATCCAGCATAATTGGAAAGTACTTTTGCCGCTCTACCAGTTGGTGCCAACAATTTAAAACCCAGTTTTTCTTGCTGCATTTGTTGTACTATGTGCGCAACTAGTGTTGACTTACCAGTGCCTGCATAGCCGGTGAGCACCCATAACTTGCGCTGCCCAGATGTACGCAAAAAGTCAAGAAACTGCGCAAAAGCTTGTTGTTGGTCATGGGTAAACTGGAGATTGTCTGGCATCGGGGCAGCTTAAGGCTTCTAACAAAATTAAATATTGTAGCTTTGTAGAACAGGCTTTGTTCAAAAGACTTATAAACAAACCATGAAGCAACTTGTCTTGCACTTTTCGGATACGCGTCTGCAAATTTTAAATGCAGGCTCAACTGAGCCATTGCATAGCACACATGCTATTGACTTTTCCAAACCTTTCGCAAGAGATCACCTTTCAACTGCAATCAAAGAGGCGCTGGTAGCACATACATTAAAAGAACTAATTTGGTTTGGTTCAGATTACACCTTATTCCCAATTGCACTTTTTGACCCTTCCAAATTGGTACATTATTATGAGCTCAATCATGGTAAAGTAAATCCAAATTGTCATGTAAGTTATCAGCTCATCGACAACGCAGGAATTGCCATCATTTTTAGCATTCCCGTTTGGCTTTATGACTACGCCAAATACGAATTACAAGCAGTTCAAATAAAGCATGCCGTAGGTCAACAGCTTCAATATTGCCTCATCAATGGCCCTCAAAGCCAAGTAGCGTTGTTTATAGAAGAAAAACAATTTGTGATGTTCGCTATACAACAAGGCAAATTATTAGGCGCTACTACCAATGAGTACCAACAAGTTGCCGATGTACTCTATTTTTTATTGGCGCAACAACAAAAACTACAACTTCCGACACCTCTTCCATTATTGATTTTCGATACGACTACACGATTCAACACCGAAGAATTTCAAGGGCTGCTCAGGCAATTCAAAGATTTTGAAAATTACACAACACAATTTCAAAACAGTACATACTACCAAAAACAAATTTTGTGCGCATCATCAGAGGTACATTAAAAGGCAAGCGCTTCGCTACACCACCCGGTTTTCCTTCAAGGCCAACAACAGACTATGCCAAAGAAGGTCTTTTCAATATGCTGGAGCATATGCTCGATTTGGATGACATCAAAGTACTCGATCTTTGTGCAGGTACAGGTAATATTTCCTTTGAATTTGTAAGCAGAGGTGCGCGAGAATTATTGGCTATTGATAGCCACCCACGTTGCGTTCAATACCTTAAGCAAAATGTCCAGACCTTAGGGATTTCAGCCCAAATGCAGGTTTACAAATCAGATTGCGTCATATACTGCCGCAATGCCAAAAACGTGCAATACGATCTTATTTTTGCCGACCCACCTTATCATTTGGGTTTCCACGAAGAGTTAATTGCTACTATTTTTGAAAAAGCATTGCTACATCAAGACGGACTGCTGATCATTGAACACGGCAAACAGCACGATTTTTCCAAACTACCGCAGTTCGATGCATGTCGCAACTTTGGAAATGTTTATTTTAGTTTTTTCAAGCACCATTTATGAAACGCTGTCTTTTTCCAGGAAGCTTTGATCCTTTTACAAAAGGGCACGAAGCAATTGTGCATCAGGCCCTGCACCTATTTGATGAGGTCATCATTGGTGTCGGCATCAATTCAAAGAAACAAGGGCTGTTCAGTACAGATAAAAAAATAGCACATATCTCCGCCCTTTTTGAAACAGAGCCGCGCGTACGCGTGGCCTCATTTCAGAAATTAACCGTTGAATTCTGCAAGGACATCAATGCAACGCACATCGTACGCGGCCTCAGAGACGCCAAAGATTTTGAGTACGAACGCAGTATTGGCCATATGAACCATGCCATTTCCGGTATAGAAACCGTTTTCTTTTTAACTGCGCAAGCACATAGCGCATTGAATTCAAGCATCATCCGAGAAATGTATCAAAATGGTGCAGCTATCGATCCGTTTGTAACCAGACCTGAATTACTCGTTTGATGCAAGTGCGCAACTGCTTACTCTTCTTTTCATTGGTTCTTACCCAAGCCTTGAATGCACAAGTAGAGATACTTGGCCTTTCGTTTTGGGAAAGCCCAACACTGCAAGTTTATGAACTTCAAAATCACCTGAGTCAAGAAAAATCCTTGCTCGCCAATGTGGAACCAGACTCAATGGGGATTTTCAAAGTACAGCTTGACCTAAAAGCTATTAGCACCCTGCAAATTTGCAATGACCAAAATTGTGGCCTGTTTTATGTTCAACCCAAAACGCGCTATCTCATTGAACTTCCACAACCAGCGCAAACCAATACCTACACTGAAACACAATCAGATATAGAGCTGCTCTTTTATAAACTCGACAGCAACGATATCAATTACCAAATACTTGGTTTTGAAGCTTGGATGGACAACTACATTGCCGATATCTATCAGCTAAAGGATATCCGCAGCAATGAATTCATTCTAAAAGTGCTCGCTTTCAAAGCTGAAACCGCTGCCGTATATGGCAATGAAGAGAATCCTTTTTTGAGAGATTATATCAAATATAGCGTTGGACTCACTATCGATAACTTTTCGGTCGTTGGAGGCCCGTCAAAAGAAGACAAATACAACTTCTATCTACAAACAGACAGCGTAGATTACACGCAACCCAAACTCGTTGAATACGCCAAGTTATTCTACAAAGCATACGATGCACAATTAGACCAGGCCCTGCGTCAAGAACTCGAGCTTGCTTTTCAAACCGCAAATTCCTATGCACTTGTGGCTTGCTTGCAAAAAGACCCATCAATCTACAATCAAGCGTGGGCTGAATTCGTTGCCTTACAGCTCATCTTGGAACGCGAGCAAACCAAAAGAATACCCAAGACGATCGCCTTGAAAATGCTTCTTGATTTAGCGCAGTCTGGCCAGCAGGTGGCCTTTAAGCGTGCCAGTACGCATTTTTACAAGGAAAAAAGTAAACTTGGTCCAGGCCAAACATTAGAAGGTAAACTACTTACTGATCTGAATCTGCAACTTGAAAAAAACCAATTGGTATACCTCCATTATTATATTCCGGGCAACCAAAAGTGTATTGCTGAACTCGCTGCGCTGAAGCGCTTAGCTACCCGTTACAATGGCAAAGTCCAAATTCTGACATTTTATCCTGCAGAACAAGCTTGGACCAACGCCGACAACAAAGCTTTCGAAGGTGCTAAATGGCAAAAAACAGCATTAAATGCCTCTGCTATTTTACGCAGCCAACTTAATTGGACAGGTGCTCCGACATACGTATTGCTTGATTCCCAATTGAAGGTCTTGTATTTAGATGCACTCGGACCTTTGCCTAATGCCAGAACACAAACAATTGATTTAGTGCTCCAACAATTATTGGCACAATAAGGCTATTGCCCTTCTTGAATATATTCGATTTGTAATCCTTGAGGCAATTGTTGTATTGCATAAGGATTTTGTTGGCGCAGCAACCAATCGGCAAAATCCCCGTTCATTTGACCTTCAATAACCATACTTGTGGTATTGCCTTTTAAAGTAGCATTGCGTTTGCGCAAATCTTTAAGATAAAGTTGCTGAACGATTGTCCATTCAGATGCTTTTTGAAGCCCAGAGAAAACCAACTCTTTTTCCGGGTCATAGATGAATATACCCACCCTATTTAATCTGGAGAGTTCAGCTATACAATCTTCGCATTTGCGCTCATAGCGAACCACAGGATCTGGCGGAATCACAGTTTGAATTTGCGGAAGCACAGCGGTTTTCACTTGTTGTTGCAATGCAGTAGAAATACCAGTTGGTCGGGTTTGGCGCTGTTCCTTGGATGTTGTAAATGCAATTCCAGCATTTGAAAGGGTTTTTGCAGTGGCTAGATCAATGCGCTGTCCCTGATAATAGGCAACAATAAATGCATCTTTTATCCCCTTTGCAACAGCTTCTTGCTGCCTTGCTTTGGCGGCGTTGAGGTTATCGAATTGTCCACTGGCATAGCGGTATTGTCCTTTTTGCGTTTTAGCCTCAATGAGTTCCGGTAAGCCGATTGGGTCTGCACTGGCCAGCGGTTTATTGTAAACGCCAACTTGTACGCTGTAATACAACCCTTGGCCTGGATCAGCAAAAAGGCTGACTTTTGACTCGCGTTGACGCCCCTGAGCCAATGACAAACGCTGACAATTATCGTAGGCAACCACAAAGGCATCTGCATATCCAAGCGCTCTAATTTTTTTCTGTTGTGCAAGCGCCTCTGCCGAACTTTGAAAATACCCAGCCATGTAAACCGTGAGCCCATTTGCTAAAACTTGGCCATCGACCGGCGTAAATTCCCGAAAACGGTCTGCTGGAACCGGCTTGCGAAATGCACCAACTTGTACCCTAAACACCAAACCTTCAGGACATGGCAAGCCAACAGGCAAAGGCGTCGAAATCGTACTTGCATTATTGGTAGTTGATAGAATACTAAAGTTATTGGTGCGTTGTACAGCTGTTCCCTGTGAATTTAGTTCAAGCGCTGCCTGCACGGGCAAATAAGCGCTTACTAAAAGAGCTTCCATTTGGGCTTGATTTAGCTGTTTAAGCAAAGCTTGTTGTTGACTCCTGAGTTGTCCGATCAGCTGTTCTTGCACTAGTAACAATTGCGCAATTGTATCGGTGTTTTTTCCGTCAAAATTCGACTCCCAATCCCTTATGAGTACTTGATTTTGTTGTAAGGCTATTTTAGTTTCTTCCAAGCGCGTTCTTTGTTGAACATACGTTAAGTATGCACCAAGTGCCTCTTCGCTTCGCAAAATATTTTGTTTCAGTTCTGACGCACCTTGCGCGTCAGTTGGTAGTTCCAGTTCTTTTTCAAGCGACAAAAGCGCTTGAGGTGCAAGACTCAAGTGCGCGATTTCCGGGAGTTTTAAAATGTCCTCTTCGGATAAATTTGCAGCATTGGTAATAGTAGTAATATATGCATCGATTCTTTTAGAATTTTGATTTCTATTTGAAATTGAATTCTCGTTTGAATTTGGATTCTCATTCGAAGTTGGATTCTCATTCGAAACCGAGTTCTCGTTGGCGTTTGGATTTTCTTGCGCTACATTATTTTGATTTGGATTCGAATTCTCATTTGAAACTGGATTCTCATTCGAATCCAACTTCGACTTCACTTGCGCCGCAAAAACTTCTTGTTGCGCATATTCTGAAACTAGATCTTCATAACTTGCCTGCAAACTTGCATTTGGCAAGGCTTGTTTCTCTGCATTTTCTATAAATTGATCGATGCGTTCTGGTTGATCGAAAATGGCCAGTGTGGCTACTTGTTCAGCACGCTTTTCGGTGATTTGTTGGCTTAAACGATTTAAATCTTGTTGTTGGACCTGTAATTGCTGAATACGGGCTTGGGTCTGGGCCTGTTCTTTTTTGGACTGCAATGGCAAATCGGTTTGTAACTGTTTGATTTGCTGATTTATTTGACCGATTTGATTTTGAATAGCCGTTTCTTCTTTAATGGTTTGACGGAGTTGTAAATCAAGTGTATTTTGAGACGCCTGAAGCGCACTATGGCCATCAAAAGCGGCAATTTGTAGATACTGCTTGATTTGTGTGCGCTGTGCTGACCAATTCGCAATTAATCCCGAAGTATCATTTTGCAATAAAAAGGCTTGGTTGCTTTCATTGATCTCTTGTAATTTCTCCAGCAGCACTAAATCGGGGATATTTGCCGCTTGATTAATGGCTATCCATTTTTGCGTTAGGTCAAGGGCTGCTTCAATGGTTTTAAGTTGGTTTTGAAGCGCCCGAATGTTTTCTTTATTGTCATCTATTGCAAGCGCTTGATCTAACGCAACTAAAATACTTTCGCGCGCACTGAGTTGCTGCTGAAAATCTTGACGCAACAGCTCCATGAGTCGGACTTGATTTTCAAGACTGACCTCAGCGGCCAACAATGAATCAGTGAGTGTGGCAACCAATGCAGCTGTATCACGAACCTGCATGCCCCAATCTTTGGTAAGTGAAGCATTGGAAATAGCGCCAGGCGCAACTTGTTGACTACTGGTTTGAAGTAAATTTCCCCGCGCCGCTGTAAATTGCATTTTCGATAGCTGCGCCATTTGCTGCTCGGGATCGGCCTCGATTAATAAATTACGTACTTGCCACTGCTCTTTTCCGAATTCATCGGCAAAATAACGGATTTGTTGTTGGAGGGTGGTCTGATTTTTCAAATTGGGTACTTCAAAACTTGTCGTGTATATTTTTGAAGCTCCATCTACTTTTACTTCGAGTAAATACGTTCCTTTTTGCTGGATTGCAACCTGATAAGCACCATCTTCATTACTTAAAAATGGCCCAAATACTGCTCCGCTTTCAAGATCTGTAAATTGTAAACTGAGGCTCTTCGATTGCGGAAGTAAATCGTTTAGGAAATCACCGGCAAATACAAAAGTAGGTTTCAAGGCTTGAATGGCCTCCAGTGTATAGATTTCATACTGCCCTACTTGGCCCTGACGCGTGGTGGCAAAATAGGCTTGATCTTGCGTCCGATCCAGCACATAAAATAGATCATCAGATGGGCTCGAATATGGGTAAGCCATGCGCTGTATGTCACTGACTGTATTGGAACTAAGGTCGTAATTGGCTTTAAAAAGGTCATATCCACCAATGCTGTTGTGATCAGAGGTGAAATAAATTACTTGCGCTTCTGCATCGTAAAAAGCAAAGGACTCTTGCGAAAAGGGTGTATTGATTCCGCCCTCGATGCGCAAAGCCTCGCCCCAATTATTGTTGGCGTCTTTGCGCTGTATGTATAAATCGAGCTGGGTGTCTTTGGGGCCATACGACGCTAAAATACGGTACTTCATACCCCTTTTGTAGGCATAAACTGGAATATGACCGTATTTCTGATTATTCTTTGCATGTAATTCTGGCGCCTCGTAAAACGTGTAGTCGTCAGCAGCGAATTTATACTGTGAATAAAACTTTGTGCTCCTTGTGGTCGAAAGCGATTTTAAAGGCAACTGGACGTAAGCCTCAATTTCTGATAAGGCACTTTGACAAGCCTTGATGTATTGGCTTAGGTCTTTTTTATCTTTTTGGTTGGCGCTCAGCGCTTGATATTGCTCATATGCCTTGATTGCCGCATTAAAAAAATAACTTTCTTGATAAATCCGACCCCTGTAGTAATATAGCAATGGGTCCGGTACCTGCTGATTTCCGAGCACGACATCAAAGTACTTTGCAGCTGCAAAATGATCTTCTGTTTCAAAAATGCAAACGCCGTAACGGTAATTGAATTTTGGGTTTTGTTGGTCCTTGGCCAAGAGTTGGCGGTAGTCAATAAGTGCTGTACCATATGCTTTCTTGGAAAATGCTTGATCAGCACGTTTCTCAACACTAGATTGGTTTTGTGCAAAGTAGGCTTGGTTTTGCAAAAGCAAAACAACTAAAGAAATGAAAAAAGAAATAAATTTCTGATACACAATGCAAGGTACAACCTATGCTTTTACGCTTTTTTTGAAAAAAGGTTCATGCGGTTTTCGGTACCCTTCAATAAACGGTCGATATTTTTTCTATGCGCCCAAATCACCAATACACCCAAGACCACCGTGAAAATAATCATGATACGGGTATCGTCGTGTATAAAGAAATAGGATACAATTGGGAAGCACAGCGCAGAAATGATTGCACCGAGCGATACGTAACGCGTGGTGAGAAACACCACTAAAAATATACTGAGGCACACCAATGCAGCGGGTGGATTAATCCCAAGAACGATCCCAAGAGAAGTTGCAACCCCTTTTCCACCACGAAAATTGGCAAAAACAGGAAAGACATGGCCAAAAACAGCTGTAAAACCTGCTACAAGCTGCAAAATAAGGAGTTCATCTTTGTATCCCCAAAACAACGATTCTGGAAAATAATGAGGCAAATTAGCAGCAAGTGTACCTTTGAGTACATCGATGATCAAGACGGTCCAGCCGGCTCGCTTACCCAATACGCGAAATGTATTAGTCGCACCAGCATTGTGGCTGCCGTGTTCGCGGATATCAATTCCTTTGGTGGTTCGACCCAACCAAATTGCAGTTGGTATTGAACCTAAAATATAAGCGCCAAAGCATACAAAAACGAGCAACATTTAGTTATTTATTTAAAGTAATGGAGCGCAATTTAGCTAAAATTACTGATGCAGCTTGTTCGTCTGTGGTCTGATAATTAAAGTTCTTGGTCTTTCTTTTGTCTGGTTTGAGCCCATCAATTGCGGCCATCATTTTAACATTTGACGCGAATACCGCTAAATTGCCATCTTTCTTATCTTGCGCATATTCAAATACATAACGCGTTCCGTCAAAGGCCTCCAAAGACCAATAAAATCCAGGTGTAGCATCTTGACCAAAACGTTGGATGTAGGCTTGTGTAAAAGTGAGCGGCTGCGCTATGGCTGTTCCGTTGATGGCAATAAGTCCAACCTGCTGTTGCTGACTCAGGAGACCTTTGTCTTGTCTTTTAGCGCTCGGCTTATCGCTACCAAAGGTTTCGAGTACGATGCCACTGATGATAATTGATTGAGAAAGCGAACTTGGCATTTTCTTCAACTTTTCTTCGTCAAAATCTTTGAAAACTTCTTGGGCATCCTTCGGATTCGACCATGCAATCAAACTCGTTTGCAGCGCATCTATTGGCTTTTTGATATTGTATTCAGGCGCACCCTCATTGGCTTTGAATTGATCAGACATCGCGGCAAATACAGCGTTGTCTAAAGGCATCGTAATTTTTGCATTTGCAGCTATTCGCGTGCGTTTGAGTTCGCGGTCATAACTGATTTTGCCATACAGGTCTAGGTTGATTTCGGTCGTTTGTATGCCGAGAGAAATCTGGCCATAGCCTTGTAAGTTGCAATTTTCAATATCGAGAACCAATAAATTGGAGATGGTATCGGTTCGGAGTAAACGCGCTTTTGAACCGACTTCAAAGCGTTTATTTTGTTCGTCGTACTGCAAATAACCAGCAACACCAAATAAATTCGGGTCTTCAGGACCTTCTTTCACAGAAAGGAAAGCCGGATAAATGCGCAAGCTATCACTGCGTTCTGTATTGCGCCATAGAAAACCAAGCGCCAAGCTTCTTCCCTTGGCATCTGTAGGTTGCTGTGGGATGGGTATCTGAATTTGGTCGGCGTAAATGGTATCCTTGAAACTCATCCAGGATTTATCGTACTGACAAGGATGTGCCAGTTTTGTTGAGCCCTCTAAAATGAGCCCTTTGTTAGATGCCTCGATTTGAACTTTACCGTAATAGGCAAATTCATTACTGAGCCTGAAATCTTGAACCTCTGAGATTTCTCCCTTTGCCACCGTTTTGGTTTGTACGTATGCTATTGTGTTCATCCGTATGGTGCTTTTGGTGCTATCGCGATCAAAATATGGATAAACGCCGCTTCCATTATACGCCAAACGCCCGCCGATATAAATATTTGCTTGCTCAAAACGGTGAAACTTGGTAATGTAATTGGCCAATACTTGGGCGTTTTTAAGGGTGTCCATGGCTGCCGCTTTTCTGATCCGAACGCGAGACGAATCCGGAAAAATTCGTGCATCACCAACCTGCACATACTCCACGGCATCACATAAGATCAGTTGGGTTTTGAGATCGTATTTGGCACTCAAAGATTTAAACTGTAATGAATCTTGTTTTTCATTCGTCGAAAAGAAATTATTTCGAGCGAGGTCTGCCCCACTCTCAAAGGTGGTCTCTCCACCTTTGTTTTTCTTGAAATCGAGCGATTCGCCATCGATGAACCAAGTAAATTTGTCCATCTGACAATAGTATTCATTGGCAGGGAACATGATGCGTTTGGTTCCGTTAGAAGTAAATTCTCCGATTCGTGTCGCAAAGCTAATATGCGTTTTCATTTCATCGGACTGAATCGCCAGTGGGTTTTCACCGTAGCTCGAGAATTTATTGCGCAAGGCAAAGGCGGCGTTGTCTGAAAAGATATCGACATCTGTATACTTGAAATCGGAGGCAGCAAGTTGTGCTTCTTTGTAAAAAAGCGTGCCTTTTCCGGTCATGCCCTTTTTGTCCAGACGGATTTCGCCACTTACCAAGACCTCTTCCGTAAAAAGCAGCAATGGCTCGTCGCCATAAGATACGATACGCAAACGCTCTTGACGCGGCTCAAAGCTCATATAGGCCTTTTCTGATTTCGCCAGAGGATAGCGCTGACCAGCTTTTTGCTCAGGTGCATTGAAAGCGACCAAACCAATGGTCGAATCGGGTAAAAAAGTTAATTTTTTAGAAACGGCAGTGGTGTGCAAAAAGTCAATACTGCCTGCTCCTTGCAAGCCATTGTGAGACAGATAAATTTGGTTTTTGTACTTGGAATTCGTTTCGTAAAAAGGGTACCCTTCAGCAGGTGCACTGGTAATGAAACCCAAGGCGTAATCGTTCATGATGCGCACCGGCTGTTGAATGATTGGAAAAATACCTGCCGAGTGAAGTGCGCCGTTCAGAGAAAGTGTTTGTTCGACAAAATTATCGAGGCTATCGAGCTCAAAGGCCGCGACTTCATAATAAAAACGTGTCGAGTCATAGGCGCCTTTTAAAATGGAGCGGTCGCTGTAATAGATTTTAGACGGCGCCACTGTTTGAAGCAACGGAAAATGCGTTTGGGTACTGGGTTTCCCTGCTTTATTGTTGGCTTCGTCTATATAGAGTGTGCCCCTCACTCCGGTCAAACGACTTAATAACTCAATGTTTTCAGTGCCGTCCTCTTTGCGCAAAGGTTTCACCCGAAAACCGGTCGTTTTGGTCGTGAGTAAATTCACCAAGAAATTTTCGTAGTCAAATTTGGCATAAGCCGTTTGCACTTCGCATTTTCCCGCTTTTAACCAGCCCGAAAAACCGATATCTCGGTTCTGGTACATGTACACAACAGTGGTATCAGGGAAAATTTTCACTTGTTGGACAGCAGAAAGCGTAATTTGTTCGACATGACGTAGCACTAGCTCTTGCTTGACTAAATCGATGTGTGCGTACGCTTCTTCTTTGACTTTGCGCAAATCAGATTCGATGCGTAAGTTATCAAAATCACCGTTACCTTGCACTGCTGCCGCGTACGCCAGTAATTTTGGACTAACCTGCCATTTTTTTGGCTGGGCATCAGGTAATAAAAAACCGGTATTGGCCATATCGACAAGCAACGGCTTGATCTGATCGATGGTTTTTTTCAGTGCATTGGCCAACTCGCCTTCGCTGAAGACCGTTTTACCTTGTTTATCTACCAGTAACGAAAACTGTGTGAAAGGATCATTGGCGCCGGTACTTGCAAAACGACTGTAAAGTGCTTTATCGAAATAATTCATCGATTCAAAACGCGCTAATTTCCTTTCTTGCGCGGTGCCAATATCAAAAGTAAAAGAAGGATCCGCACTTCCTTTTTTCCAGGTGAGCACCGGCGCGTAGCAATACACTTTAAAATAGGAATCGACAAATGGCAAGTAGTCGGTACCACGCTGTGCAGCAGCTAGGCGCAATTGTTGTTGCTTTTCATCAAAAGTGAAGAAACATTCCTGAATAGTGAGCGAATCGCCATTTTTGTAATGCAAAACAGCCGATGCACCGCGTGCCAAGATCTGTTGTGGTGACATCTGAAACCCGGCAGCACGAATCTCAAAAAGAACTTTTGTTTCTCGTTTAAACAATAATTTAGCTGGTTTACCTGTTGCACCTTGCCCAATAAAGTCTGCACCTTCAAGGGTAAAACTACCTTCGTAATCCATTTGAGGCCTGAGTTCTTTGATCTGCAGCCTTTTCTCATAAGAGACAAACTGGGGCGCTGACTCCCCTTCCGATAAATCACTGCGGGTGAGGTCCGTGAGTTTCCCTAAGATGGGCTGACTAAAATAGGGCGTTGACAAAGAAACGGTGTCTGCTTTTAATTTGGCGGTCGTCAGGTCCGCTTTGTAGGAGCGTAAGGTTGCAAAGGTTTCATTTTTGGGTAATTTGACCTTTTCCCATGTAATAGTACCTGCTTTGCCCTCCCAGCGTTTGGTCAGGACGTCATAGGTTCCGGAAGTATTATAAACAACGATTGAATCTTCCGGTTTTTTATCTTCGTCGTATAAAATGCATTTGAGTGAGACCCCGTTTGCATCCAAATAGAGTTTTTTACCCTCGACCCAACGCAATGTTCCTCCTTTGACAACCCAAGAAAAATCAGCTTCTTTATAAAGTGCATTGAAACGAAATAAATCGACAGAAAAATCCAAAAAACTAGTCAATTTTTCATCTGGATTGGCAGCAAAGTCCGTTACATATTTGTACCAAGGATTCACGAGATCGGGCTGAACTTTATTTTGGACAATGCCAATACTGGCTTGTAAAAAATAGTACAGGTCTGGGTAAACCGGCACTTCTTTAGTGCTCAATTGATTGCAATAGTCTTGTATTTTTTTGAATTGGGTGTCATTGAGTGTCGAACCTTTGATCAATTGGGGCAATTGGTCCTTGAGGTAAGCTTGTGCACCGTCTTCAGTAACAAGTTGTTGCCAAGTTTTTACAAATTTATCGCGATCAGCAGGAAAAGTTTGGGCACAAATTGTCTGCAAGAGCAAAAGGAAGCCAAAAAGAAAGGAGAGTTTGTTTTTCATTAGGGTTTTTTAAAGAGCAAAACAGCCCAATTTTCACGTTCAAAGACACCATGGGGTTCAAAACCAACAGCAGCCGCGGCTACCTTTAAATCGGGCACATCGGTAACGAAGAAACCGCTCAAAAGTAACAAGCCTTCTGTACGCATTGCCGCGCTATATTGAGGCAATTGGGCCAACAACACATTTTTATTAATGTTGGCCAAAATGATGTCAAAATCGTTACCTGTGATGGCTTCTGCGCCGCCATGAATTGCCTCGATGCGCTCGCTACCATTTAGCGCCATATTTTCTAGGATATTCTCTGCCGACCAAGCTTCTATTTCTATGGCTGTTATTGCCTTGGCGCCAAGTCGTTCTGCGAGAATGGCCAGCACGCCTGTTCCAGCGCCCATATCAAGCACTTTTTTATTTTGAAAGTCCATTTGCAGCATCTGCTGACAAATAAGATGGGTGGTTTGGTGATGACCGGTACCAAAACTCATTTTTGGCAAAATTTTGATTTCGATGCCCGAAAAAGCCGGCAATTCGTGAAAAGGCGCAACAATACGCAGCTGATCTGAAATCAAAACAGGCTCAAATTGTGCCTCCCAGGTTGCATTCCAATTTTGTTGCGGCAAAAACATGAGATCGTAACCCAAAATGCCAGCTCCTTGTACTTCTAATTGTTTCAATAAGTCTTGTAAGGCAGCTCCATCGTATAACGACTCTTGAATGTAGGCCTTAAGATTGGGGGTTTCTTCTACAAAACTCTCGTAATCGTGTTCTGCTAAATAAGCCACACAGATGTCGTGCCAGGTATCAAAAGCAGCGAGTTTAAGCGTAAGTTCATAGTAATTCATGCGCAAAGGGCTAACCAAAGTTGATAAAAAGTGTCTGGATCCAAAGAAGCGCCCCCTACAAGCGCGCCGTCGACATTTGCACAAGCAAAAATAGCGCCCGCATTGGCGTCATTCACACTGCCTCCGTACAAGATCGGCACATTTTGACCCGCTTCAGCAAATTGATCGTTTAAAAATGTCCTTATCGCCAAGTGCATTTCAGAAATTTCCTGAATGCTGGCACTTAAACCTGAACCTATTGCCCAAATGGGTTCATATGCGATCACGAGCAAATCTAATTGGCTTGGGGTAAGGTGCGCGAGGTTTTTTCGAAGTTGGTCCAGCACAAACGCTTTATGGCTTTGGGCTTGTCTTACATCTAGCGGTTCTCCACAGCATAAGATAAAAGGAAAAGCCGCTTGTACACAAGCCTCGACCTTTTGTGCGATCAATTCATTGCTTTCCTGAAAGAATTCACGCCTCTCGGAATGACCTAGTAAAACAGATGCACAACCAACACTTTGAAGTTGCTCAATCGAAAGCTCCCCGGTATAGGCACCGCGTTCTTTGTAATATACATTCTGTGCACCCTGATGGATGCGAAAATCTTGAAAATCTTTAAGGTAAACGGCACTCGGATATACCCGTACTTCGGCACTTTCCGAAGACCAATTATTGGATTGAAAAGCAGCTAGCCAAGAGTCAACCTGCGTTTGCGTCAAATTCATTTTCCAATTTGCCGCTAATATTCGTTTTCGCATAGAACGAAAATACGCGTTTTATCAGCGCAATTTCTTCTTTTCTAATTGGGTTTTCAAGTCTGCTTTGTTGAAAGCATCGGCACCCTCAGGGCCATGATACATTTTAACGAGATTGCCATTCCATAAATAGGCAACTCCTGGCACATCGCGGTTACCGCCTAACACACTCCAAAACTCAATGATGTCAAGCACTTTGTAGTTGTAAGAAGCCCCGGCAAATTGAAAAAACGCAGGTATTTCTTCGGCGGCTTCATCCATGAACAAAATTTGAATTTCCGGAAAGTCTGGGGTGCTATTTTTTAGTGCGGTGAGCTGCTTGGCTGTAGCGCGGCAGTGGTCACAGCTTGGTGCAAAAAAACAGAGCAGCTTTTTACCTTGATTGATATTGGCAAAATGTTTTTCATACCCAGACTTTTTCATTTTGGGGCCTTGCTCTTTTGGCTGAACTTTCGTCGTGTCTTTTCCAATTGGGGTCTTGACTGCGCGTATTGTGTCTTTTGTTGGACTAACTTCAATTTCCTTTCCTAGCGGATCTGAAACTTGATCTTGCATGGCTGGCACTGGACTTTGCGTAGCCGCTTTGTAAGTTGGAATGAAAACAAACATCAGTAACATACATAAACTCAAAATTGTCGTAAGAAACCATATGTTTGATTTTTGCGGTAATTGTGCACCGTAGCGCTTAATCAATAGGACCAATAGGCCAATGGAGAGTACGTTTTTCATAATTGCTTCTAAAGGGGTCATGGGTAAAAGCGCGCCAAAGCAAC
>JBJTNX010000065.1:0-13998 GCA_046074325.1 Sphingomonadales bacterium | reverse complement strand
TCAGAACCAAAAACAAACGAATGAAAAAGTATTTAAGTTTTCTCTTTGTTCTTAGCTTCATGTACGCTTGTAGCGACATCGAAGGGAATTTAGTAGGTGTGAGTGGTAGAGACACCTGGTATCCAGACGTCCTCGGACCTGGTAAAGTTCCACTTGGAATGGTATACGTTCCATCTGGTGCCTATCAGGCAGGTGAAGACGATGAAGACATCATGGGCTGGCACACAGCGCGCAAGCGTACAGTGTCGGTTCCTGCTTTCTACATGGACGCAACGGAAATCTCTAACAATGAGTACCGCCAATTTGTGCATTGGGTGCGTGATTCCATTGCCCGCGAAAAACTCTATCGTCGCAGTTACGACGAAGAAGCCGAGCGTTGGATTAACATCCCTGATAACTTCTTCAAAGAACCTTATCGCAGCCTCATGGACATGGGTTCTGATGTACAGGGTGGTAATACACCGTTCCAATTGTATATGGATTCTACCAACAATGCCGAAGTTGATAAAACCATCATGACCATGTTGGGTAGCTACGACAAGTCCAAAGGAAAAGGCAAAAAATTGGTCAATGGGTTCCAATACGACCAAAAGAAATACGGCATAACCAACGGTCCTGATGAGAAATTTGACGTAGTTATGTCAGACGACGACCTCCGTGGCATTTTTCAAATGTACAGCGGTGCGGCCAAGAAAAACGCCCCTGATAAAACCAGTGCAAAAGGCGCTTCTACCAAAACAAAATACAATCAAGGTGGCCGTGTTGAGAACCGCAAGTACTTCACTTTAAACTGGTTAGAGCCAGTAGACTACGAAGATCCAGAAATTGCCTTCATGCTTTCAGATATGTATTTGTCCGAAGCTGAGCGTTTCTATAACCGTAGAGAAATCGACACCCGCTTGCTTTATTTTGATTATTATTGGATCGACTACAAAGAGGCTGCTCGCCGCGGTAAAGTAATTACCAAATCCATCGATGCGCGCAAAACGTATGCCTATGATAGTCTCGATAAAGAGGCCTCTAACACACTTTATCAGCGCTCACGACGCGAGCCACTGGGTAAAGATTACAAGTCCAATGATTTACACCGTTCGGCACTCATGACTATGGACCAAAATACCAATAAAGTTTGGGTCGATACAACCATCGAAACCGAGCAATGGTCTGAGTTTAGCAAAATCAATGACACCAATTCATTGCGTGGAACTATTCTTCAAAACCCAGGACAAGATTTGGACTTAGGTTTCACCAACAGCAAGGGTTCGCACAATGCCATCCGTGGGCATTCTGATCGCTCGCGCTTTATCATCAAAGAACGCATTAATATCTATCCAGATACACTTTGTTGGGTTCGTGATTTCACTTACGCAAATCACTCAGCCATGACACAAAACTATTTCTGGAACACTGCCTACGACAACTATCCAGTGGTTGGAGTTACTTGGTCTCAAGCAAAAGCATTCTCCGTTTGGAGAACCCAAATTTTCCATTCTTGGTTGCAAACTAACGGTGATTTATTTGTAAACGACTTCCGTTTGCCATCAGAATCAGAGTGGGAACGCGGTGCAAGAGGTGACCTCGACATGGCTCAATATCCTTGGGGTGGTCCTTACATTCGCAATGCCAGTGGCTGTTTCTTGGCTAACTTCAAGCCAATGCGTGGTCGTTACTTCGAAGATGGTGGTTTTTACACAGTAAAAGTATACTCATACAACCCGAACGGTTTTGGTTTATATTGTATGGCCGGTAACGTTGCCGAATGGTGTTCAACAGCCTATGACGAATCGACCTATGAATTCGCCCATGATATGGCGCAAGATTTCGAATACGACGCAAAAGATGGCGATGCACCAGTTAAAAAACGCAAGGTATTGCGCGGTGGTTCTTGGAAAGACATCGGGTATTACCTAATGAACGCTACACGTACTTATGAATATCAAGATACCGCAAAAAGCTATATCGGTTTCCGTAATACCATGACTCACTTAGGTCGTGGAGGAAAAGATATCGAGCAAGAAAACGGTGAAGAAATTCAAACAGATATTATCCTAAACTAAACTATAAACTATAAATCAATTAATTAATTCTTAAAAAACAAAAATTATGAGTGGTAATGGTGGATTTTTTGCTTCGCGCAAGTACAAATTAATTACAAAGTATGTAACCGGATACGGCGCATCCGTAGTAATTCTTGGAGCACTATTTAAAATCATGCACTGGCCAGGTGCTGACCAAATGCTTATCGTTGGTCTTATTACAGAATCATTGATCTTTGCGTTCATTGCCATGGAACCTTTACATGAAGAGGTAGATTGGACGCGTGTTTTCCCTGAATTAGGCGTAGAAGAGAACAACGACGAAAACCGCTTGTTGCCACTTTTGAAAAAAGGCGGAATGGGTGGTGGCGGTGCTGCTGACCAACTTGCTAAAGAATTAGATAAAGCAGGAATTGATCAAGCACTTTTGACCAAACTCAAAGATGGCATGTCTAACCTTGCCGATAACGCAAAATCATTGGGTGCCGTCTCTACTGCAGCTGGTGCTACTGACTCTTATGTCAAAAGCCTTGAGAATGCCTCTGAGGGCCTCAGCAAATTAACTGAACAATACGCAGCATCTGCAAGCGCAATTGCTGGAATTGCCGGTGAAGGTCAAGGTAACTTCGGTGCTGAAATGCAAAAACTAGGTCAAAATCTTGGTGCGCTTAACAACGTTTATGAGCTTCAATTGAAGTCTTCACAAGATTACCTAGAAAGCATGACGCAAATGAGCAATCTACAAGAAAACATCAAGTCTATTATGGCTGACCTCGCAGCTTCTGCAAATGACACAGCTTCTTACCGTGAGAACATGGCTATGTTGTCTCAAAATCTTACTGATTTGAACAACGTATATGGCAACATGTTACGAGCAATGAGAGGTTAATCCCTTTCTTTAATTACGTATTTATTTATTAATAACACATTAAAAGTTAAAGAAAATGGCAGGTGGTAAGGAAACCCCAAGACAGAAGATGATTGGTCTCATGTACTTGGTACTAACCGCACTTCTTGCGTTGAACGTGTCAAAACAAATCCTCGATGCATTCGTAGCGATTGAAGACAATATCCAACGTGGAAGTGTAACGCAATACGATCGTGGTGAGACCGCAAAAGGTGCACTTATTGAAGAGCTATCGTCAGTTACTAAAGACGAAGCTGGACGAGCAAAAGCTGAAAAAATCAAGAAGTATCTTGGCATGATTGAAAAAATCGATAAAAATGTCGGTGAATTCATCAAGTACGTAGATGACCTTAAACTTGAAATGATTGGCATTGTTGAGGGTCCGGAGAAAATCAAGACAGAAAAGCCAAACGACAAAGAAAGTATCCTTTGGAAAAAATACAATCCAAGCACTCCTTTGTTGCCAGCGCGTTTGTATCTTCAGGCAATTCAGCAAAAAGAAAACTTTGATGTACCAATGCATGAAATCGTTGGTTCTGAAATTTCCAAAATTGACCCGACCAAAAAAGGTAAAAAACTTTGGGAAATGTACAAAGGGCTACGCACTTCAATTGTAGAAATCTCAGGTAATTACCGTGAGGGCGAAAAGAACAATTGGAAACTCAAAGTGAAAGAAATCAATGATTACAAAGATTTCCAGGATCTTGAGAAACAAATCAAAAAAATGTTCAATGCCCCAGGAAACAAAGTAAATCCTGAGGACATGGAAGCTTTGGTTTCTATTTATCAAGAATTGACAAAACAAGAGTTTGCCGACCAACACGAAGCAAAGAATATCCATTGGTTGGGTCGTACTTTTGACCATGCGCCATTAGTTGGAGCACTTGCTTCTTTAAGCTCTATGCAAAATGAAATCTTGGCTGCACGTGCAAAAGCAGTTAACCTCTTGAAATCCAAAGTGACCACAGGTGAATTCTCTTTCAACAAAATTCAGCAACTCGTTAGTGGCCCAGGTGTAGCTACAGCAGGTGAGGAAATTGAATTACTCGTTACTATGGCAGCCTATGACTCGGATAAAAATCCTGGTGTAACCACAAGCTCTGGAAACGTTGAAGTAAAAGACGGTATCGGTCGTATCAAAATGAAAGCAGGTATGTCTGACATGAATGTAAAAGGTACGGTTACTATTGTCAATAAATCTGGTGTTCCTTATTCTCGTGACTGGGAATGGAAAGTGGCCATTGTAAAAGCACAAGGTTCAATTTCTTTACCAGAAATGAGTGTGCTTTACAAAGGTTGGAACAACAAGGTAGTTCCTGTAGTTGCAGGTGCTGTAAGTTCTTCGATCTCTGTAGATGGTGGTACAGCAACCAAGGCATCATGGACAGACGCTGATGGCAACAAATACGATGGTTATTATGTAAACGTAACAGGTACCGCAAAATTTGTGAACATCACCTTGAACGGTAAAGATAAAGATGGTAAAACCAAGTCGTTTGGTAAATTCAAATACAAAGTGAAGCCCTTCCCTAAAGCACAGCTTCAAGGTACTACGATCTCTAAAACCACTGGTTTTAAAGCGGTTGTTTCTCTTGGTCCTGATTCACCATTTACTGGTGTGAGCTTTACGGTTATCGGTGGTTCTGTAATCATGGGTAACGACGAGATTCCATTTTCTGGAGACCGCGTTCCAGCTGCAGCCATTGCGAAAATGAAAGCAGGTAAGCGTGTCGCTATAGACGTTACCTACAAAAGAACAGGCGGAAGCCCTGAGATTGCCTCAGGTGTATTGAAGGTTGTTCCTTAATAAGGATAAAAAAATAGGATTATGAAAAATGTATTGTTGGTATTATTGAGTGTTGCTACGGTAGTAGCTTACGCACAAGACCGTCCGCAGCGCGGTCCATACAACACACTTCCAGGAGGTGTGGTTGATGGAGTGGCTATTCAAGATGAAGTACCAGTACGTGCGAAGGTCGAGTATGAATACGTTCGTGCGAGTGATGTCGCTTGGCAAAAACGCGTTTTTTCTCGCATCGATGCGCGCGAAAAAATGAACCATGACATTTTTCTTCCTTACGATGCTTTTGATGGTGACCTCGCTTCTGGTTCGTTGTATCGTCCGTCAAACGCGAGCGAAATTGATGATCCAACTTGGAACAAAGACCAGCGTCGTTGGTCTCTTTGGACCATCATGATGCGTCACATTTTCCTTGGTGATCTTACTGTATATCGCGTAGCAAGTGAATTCTACCCTGATGCCGAAGATGGTTACAGTTTGAAATACCCAATTCAGCGTCAAGGTCAGAACGATTACTTTGAATTGAAAAAGTACCGCAATGATGTAAATGCTTTACTAGCTTCTGGCGGTTTAGGTCCAAAATTGCGTATTTACCGTCCGCTTTCTGAAGACACCATGGATGTCATTAAGACAGATCAAACGCTTACCGAGTATCTAGATAGTTTGCGCTCTGACTCAGACTACGAAGAACTCTTCGGTATTGATCAAACCAAACTTCAGGAGTGGTGGAACTTTGCAACTGTAAACTCACCAGTGCGTAAAGATGCCATTTCTATGTTTGTTCCTTCAAACAATATCGTGGCTTACCACATCAAAGAAGATTGGTATTTTGACAAAGAACGTTCAGTGCTTGATAAGCGTATCATTGCAATAGCACCAGTAGCGCGTTACACCTTCAATGAACCTGAAGAAGGAGAATTGCCAACAAGAGGAGAGCTTCTGATTTATGATCAACTCGGCAAGCCGTATTTGTTTAGCTCCTCGGCAAACGCATTTGAAGAATACGAAGGTCGTGTTGAAGAACGCGAAATGTTCTGGTTGTATTTTGATGAACTGCGCAATGTAATTGTAAACTATTATGTTTACAATGACAAAAACGATGCGCAATGGATGTCTTTCGACGACCTTTTCTGGAAACGAAAATTCGCTTCAACTATTTATCGTGTTTCTGATAAATTTGACCGTGAACTCGAGGATTACAAATTTGGTGTAGATGCACTTTATGAGTCAGAAAGAATCAAAGAGAGCATCAGAGACTGGGAACACGATCTCTGGCATTTCTAAAATTTAAACAATTATAAAAGCCTCGCTGTAAAGCGGGGCTTTTTTCGTTTATTTTTGTATCGTGAAATGGATAGGTAACCGCATCAGTTTTAATGATCAGAAAGACAAAACAACCATTGTTATTGATCCCTCCAAAAATGTATGGATTTTAGCCATCATGGGAGCTTGGCTCGGCATGTGGTATGCCATCGGTGGCACAGTTATTTGGGCCCTGAACATCATGAAGCTCAAACAACAAGAGCAGTTGATACTCTGGATTTTTTTAGTGTTTTGGCTTTATTATGCTTGGCGTGTAACCATGAGTTTTCTATGGAACCTGCGTGGCCAAGAATACATAAAAATAGACCAAGAGGCATTTTATTTAAAGAAATCGCTGCGTCATTTCGGTAAAACAACAACCTATTATTTTGAGAACATTAAAAATTTCAAGTACGAAATTCCAAAGCAAGGTGGTTTTCAAGAAGTATGGGAAAGTTCACCTTGGATCAATGGCGGAGAGCGTTTTGAGTTCGATTATTTTCATCAAAAAATACGGTTTGGCAGAAAGCTGACAGAAAAAGAAGCAAGGTTATTATTTCAATTGATATCAAAAAAAATCAAAGCATAATGTACGGTAAAATTCAAGCGTTTTTAGCAGAAGAATTACAGCAAATTCAAGCAAATGGTTTGCTTAAAAAGGAACGTATCATCGTAACACCTCAAGGAGCAAATGTACAAGTGAGTACAGGAGAAGATGTCGTGATCATGTGTGCAAACAATTACCTTGGACTTTCGTCACACCCAGAGGTTGTTCAGGCGGCCAAAGATGCGCTTGATACCCATGGTTATGGTATGTCATCTGTGCGCTTTATTTGTGGTACCCAAGACATCCATAAAACGTTGGAACGTAAAATTGCAGAATTCTACGGTACAGAAGACACCATTCTATATGCAGCTGCATTTGACGCCAACGGAGGTGTATTTGAACCACTTTTCACGGAAGAAGACGCCATTATTTCAGATGAGTTGAATCATGCTTCCATTATTGACGGCATTCGTCTTTGTAAAGCAGCGCGCTATCGCTATAAGCATTCTGATATGGCCGATTTAGAAACCCAACTTCAGGCGGCGCAAGCGCAACGGCATCGGATCATCGTCACGGATGGCGTATTTTCTATGGATGGAGACCTCGCCAAAATGGATGAGATTTGCGCGCTTGCTAAAAAATACGATGCGTTGGTCATGACTGACGAATGTCATTCTGCTGGTTTTATTGGCAAAACGGGTCGTGGTGTTCCAGAGCATTTTGGCGTCATGGATCAGGTAGATATCATTACAGGTACCCTTGGAAAGGCCTTGGGTGGTGCTATGGGCGGTTATACAACCGGCAAAAAGGAAATCATCGAAATGTTGCGTCAACGATCTAGACCTTATCTTTTTTCTAATTCGTTATCTCCGGCAATCGTTGGGGCATCCATTAAAGTATTCGATTTACTAAGTGCCACCACTGAATTGCGCGATCGTTTAGAAGCAAATACAACTTATTTCAAAGAACGCATCGTGGCAGCAGGCTTTGATATCAAGCCAGGCGGCTCGCCAATAGTTCCGATCATGCTTTATGATGCAGCTCTTTCTCAAGAATTTGCAAATCGCTTATTAGACGAAGGCGTATACGCCATTGGCTTCTTTTACCCTGTAGTGGCCAAAGGGCAAGCCCGTATTCGGACACAAATTTCGGCAGCCCACACCACTGCCGATTTAGACAAAGCAATTGCTGCGTTTATCAAGGTTGGCAAAGCATTGAATGTAATCGCTTAAAATCAGCCTCCACATTTTTGAATAATAAACTTTCCTTATATTTGTCATATGGCAAATTTGGGGAAAATTGTTGCAGTCTTGCTGTTGTTACTTTTTGTAACAAAAGCTGTTGCTGCTAATGTTTTTCCTTTGGTGAAAAATCTTCAACAAGAACTTGTTTTAGATGAAAATCAAGAAAGCGAAGAATCTGACGACCTACTAGAATTCAAGTTTCTAGATGTTTTTCTTCAAGTTCAACAGCCTGTTTATTCATTGACGCTTTGCCAAACGTTGGTTTCCAAAAAATCAATGAGCGTTTATAATTGTTCCCTCAATATAGGGTATCACCATCCAGCCTTTAGACCCCCTTGTAAATTGATGATTTGATTCATTTTCAACTCATTAATTTATTTTCATGTTCACATTTTTTAAAACTTGGAAGCAAGATCTTCCTGCTGGTTTAGTCGTATTTTTAGTTGCTTTACCCCTATGTTTAGGTATCGGTTTGGCTTCCACATCTGTTGAAGGCATTACTGGTCTGCCCAATGTCATGACCGGTTTGATCGCTGGCATTGTAGGCGGTACAGTAGTAGCATTGATTTCCGGGTCCAAACTTGGTGTTTCTGGTCCTGCGGCCGGTCTCATCACAATCGTATTGGCTGCTATTCAAGAGCTTGGTTCTTATGAAGCATTTTTGTTGGCCTTGGTGCTGTCTGGGCTTATTCAGTTTGTTTTGGCATTTGTCGGCTTTGGTACTTTGGCGAATTATGTCCCGAATGCAGTAATCAAAGGGATGTTAGCCGCTATAGGTATAACGCTCATTTTAAAAGAAATTCCGCATCTTATCGGCTATGACCAAGATTTTTTTGGCGATGAATCATTTTGGCAATTCGATGGACACAATACGTTTTCCGAATTATTTTATGCCTTAAATGCATTTGAAATGGGGGCCATTGTTATCGGTATTGGCGCCATTTGCATACTCCTGTTTTTTGATTCAAAATGGGTCAAAAACAAAAGTTTGAGTACGTATGTACCAGGAGCGTTGGTCGTAGTTGTTTTTGGCGTCGTCGTCAATCAATTTCTCTTGGGGTCTGCGAGTGTCACCGGTAAACATCTTGTTGTGGTGCCGCAATTAAATACGATTGAGCAGCTCAAACAAATTTTCCATCACCCGGATTGGTCGCTATTCAATCAGCCAAAAATTTGGGTCACGGCCTTCACCCTTGCTTTAGTTGGCAGCTTAGAAACGCTTTTGAGTGTTGAGGCTACAGATAAACTGGATCCAAAAAAGGGGAAGACGAATCCGCATCTAGAACTCAAAGCGCAAGGCATTGGCAATTTAGTAAGTGGGTTGATTGGCGGCTTACCAATTACCCAAGTGATTGTCCGAAGCTCGGCTAATATATCAGCTGGTGGTCAGTCAAAACTTGCTGCTTTTATGCATGGCATTTTTTTAATTGTAGCCGTTTTATTCTTGGGTGGCTTACTCAATCTAATTCCGTTGGCTGCATTGGCTGCCGTTTTAATCCTGGTCGGCTATAAATTAGCGAAATGGTCCTTGTTTATTGAAATGTTTCGAAAGGGGCTCTCTCAGTTCATTCCTTTCATGACGACAATCATTGCCATTCTATTCACAGATTTACTCAAAGGAATTGCAGTAGGCATCCTTGTTTCGGTTTTTTATATTCTCAAAAGAAATTACCAAAATCACTTTTCTAAAATAGAAACGGAGGACCAACTCGAGCTCATTCTTTCAGAAGAAGTTACTTTTTTAAATAAGGGTGATATCATGAATGTACTCTATAAACAAAAAGATAAACGTATTGTCATAGATGCCAGCCGTACCAAGAGTATAGATCAAGACGTTTTAGAAGCACTCCAAGAATTCAAATTCAATGCCGAACAGGAAGGCAGACAACAAATCATTTTTATCAATTTATAATGGAAACATTTACAATCGTTTATTAGATAATAACAAGAAATGGGTGGCGGGCAAATTGGCCAAAGACCCTAACTATTTTAAAAAATTGTCAGTGGGCCAACAGCCGCCTGTTCTTTGGATTGGTTGTGCTGACAGCCGCGTGCCTGCCAATGAAATCATTGGAGCAGAGCCAGGCGAAGTTTTTGTACATCGAAATATTGCCAACATGGTGGTGCACTCTGACATGAATATGCTTTCCGTTTTAGATTACGCGGTTAATGTTTTGCAGGTCAAGCATGTTATTGTATGTGGCCACTACGGTTGTGGTGGTGTACAAACTGCCATGACCAATAAACATGTTGGACTCATCGATAACTGGATTCGCCATATCAAAGATGTTTACCGTTTGCACAGAGCTGAATTAGATGCTATTTTGGATGAACAAGAAAGGTTCAATCGTTTTGTGGAACTTAATGTAGTTGAACAAGTCTTGGATTTGGGTAAAACTTCTATTGTACAGGCAGCTTGGGAGCGCGGCCAACAAATTCATATCCATGGTTGGGTATACGATATCCACGATGGCATGATCAAAGATTTACTTGTTACGCTCAAAGACAACGATACCTTATCTGACGTCTACAAATTGGATTTGTAATAAAGCGGAACCTCAAGGCCGTCAAAGCCTTGAATTTGCGTAATTTCGCAATATGGAATTACTCATAATTATTTTCTTAGTGCTCATTAATGGTATCTTTTCTATGTCCGAAATGGCATTGGTGAGCTCCAAGAAATACAAACTTGAAAAATCCAGTAAAAGAGGAAATAAGAAAGCTAGAAAAGCACTGGCGCTCTCCGAACATCCTACACGGTTTCTTTCTACAGTTCAAATAGGAATCACCCTTATTGGGATTTTATTGGGTGTGTACTCTGGAGAGAACTTAACCAATGATTTTATGGCTATTTTGGAAAAAAGCGCTTTTCTTAAACCATATAGTCAAGAACTCGCTACCGGAATTATAGTTGTGCTCATCACTTATTTTTCGATTGTCTTGGGTGAGCTCGTTCCCAAACGCATCGGAATGGCTTTTCCTGAGAAAATCATCACCCAAATGGCGCTACCCATGCATTTGTTGGCCCAATTAACAGGTCCATTTGTATGGTTGCTAACGGCCACTAATAACTTGATTGTACGCCTTCTCGGCCTAAATGACACAACAGATCAGGCTGTATCAGAAGAGGAAATCAAATCCATTCTCAAAGAAAGTGCACAAGGTGGCGAAATTCAAGACATCGAACATTCCATTGTGGAGCGTGTCTTTGAGTTGGGCGATCGCAAAGTCAAGTCATTAATGACACACCGCAGCGAAGTCGTTTTTTTTAAAGAAGAAGAAACTTGGCAGCAAATACGTCAAAAAATCAATGAAGAAAAGCATTCGGCATATCCTGTATCAACTACTACCGATCTAGACGACATTACCGGTATTATTTTGCTCAAAGATCTTTTTGGCGGCCACACTGAACAAGATTTCAAGGTGGTTGATTACCTAAAAGAACCGATTTATTTCAATGAAAATACCAGCGCTTACCAAGTACTCGAGTCGTTTAAAAACGAGGGTAATCATTATGGGATTGTTGTGGACGAATATGGTTCAGTTCAAGGCATCATTACCATGGACGACATGCTCGATGCTTTGGTTGGCGAGGCCACAGAACATTATCAAGACGAATATAAAATTGTACAGCGCTCTGACAACTCTTGGTTGGTAGACGGTCAATATTCCATTTTTGATTTTGAAAAGTATTTTGATGTACTCGTTACCGATGAACAAAATACCTATTCCACAGTAGCGGGCTTGTTTATCTCGCATAAAAATGAAATCCCTGAGGTAGGTGATCTATTAGTGGTAGATCAACTGCAGTTGGAGGTAGTAGACAAAGACGGCCCGCGTATTGATAAATTGCTTGTCACCTTACTAGAAGACTAAAAGAAGTGGTCTCGCCAGGAATCGAACCTGGATCAAACGTTTAGGAAACGCTTATTCTATCCGTTGAACTACGAGACCAATTGTTGTAGTTCTTGCCAAATGAGTTGGGCTGCGTGGTCCCAATTGAAGTCCTTGACGCGTTGTTGCCCGGCTTTGATTAATTGGGATTGCAAAGCTACATCATTTTTTAGTTGTAGCATGCCGTTGGCAATTTCTTGTACGTTAAAAGGATCTACAAAGTGTGCTGCATCTGCTGCAATTTCTGGCAAACAACTTTTATTTCCAGCAATGATAGGCGTCTGGCAGGCCATCGCTTCGGCAAGAGGCATTCCAAAACCTTCAAAATAGGGAACATATACAAATGCTTCAGCGGACGCCATGATCTCTGCCAAAGTTTGGGTTTTTAAATGCCCCATGAAGTGTATTCGCTTGATGAGTTCAGGCTTGATTGTAAATGTTTGGTTATTCCACATTGCGGCCCCAACAATCACGAGGTCGGTGTCGGCATTATTTTGTGCGAATAGTTCAAAAGCTTGTAAAAGCCGCTGTATATTTTTGCGCGGGTGTAAAGAACCGACAAATAAGAAATAGGGCTTTGTCAATTGGTGTTTGAGGTGCACACTATGCTTTTCTTCTTTGCTTAACGGACGGTATAAATCATTTACGCCATTATAAATCACCTTTACTTTTTCTTGCTGAATTAGGTAGGTCGATAAAATATCTTCTTTGGTAGTTTGGGATACCGTAATGATTTTATTGGCTTCTTCGGAAAAATATGGAAAGTATTTTTTGTAATACCACGCCACCCATTTTGGTAAATCTTGTGGAAAATGTTCAAAATTGAGGTCGTGAATAGTTGCTAAGATCGGTGTGGAAACACCAAGTGGAAACATGCCGTCGGGTGTCCAAAAAACATCCAGTTGGTCTTTTTTCATGGCTTTTTTTAAACACCATTGGAACCAAATAATGTATAAAAAAGGATGTCGGGTGGGTGGGAACACGACTCTACAGGTCACATTTGTACCAAAACGGAATTGCGGGTCAACAGGCCTGTCAAAATAAAGCACAAACGTGTGGTCAGGGTGTGCTTTGGTAATACGCGCTATCAATTCGAGGCTGTAGTTGCCAAAACCTTCCATTTTTTGGCCGAGAATAGACCTGGCATTGATACCTATCCGCATGTTTAAAATTGTAAAATATAATTACTGTGTTGCTCCTTCTCTATGGTTGTTGAGGGGCCATGTCCACAATAAACGGTGGTTTGTTTTGGAAATTTGAACAAGATCTCGAAAATGCTCTTTTTTAAGGTTTCTAAGTTCCCTCCGGGTAAATCGACACGTCCAAAACTACCGTTGAAAAGAACATCGCCATTGATTAGAAAACCTTGGTCATTATAAAAAACCACATGTCCAGGTGCATGACCTGGTGTATGGAAAACGATGAAAGTTAGCGTTCCAAATTGAAGGATTTGTTGGTCGTATAAAAGCTGACTTGGGATGTCTACTTCTTTGTAATTTTCAAAGCCATAGAGGTGTGCATCGTTTTTTACGGATTCCCATGTCAAATGGTCATCAGAATGTAGATAGGCTGGCGCCCCAAACTTTTCTTGACAAAACGAGGCCCCTAGAATATGATCAATGTGCGCATGCGTAAAAAGAATGGCATGTACCTTCAGTTCGTTGATTTGTATGTATTCAAATAGGATAGCTTCTTCTTGCCGTGTATAGCAACCGGGGTCAAAAATTACGGCGTCATGACCGTTGTGCACAACATAAGTATTTTCTTGAAATGCGTTGAAAGAGAAAGCTTGTACTTGAATAGACATATTCAAAGTTACGTCAAAAGTATTTTAGCGCAATAAGTTGACGTGTCCGGTCAGCACTTCTTTATAATTTTTGTAATCAGTGTAAGTGATTTTCCAGGTATAGGTGCCTTCTTGGCAGGGTCTAAAATTATATGTTCCGTCCCAGTAATCTTTGAGGTCAGTAAACTGATAAATCAGTTCACCCCAACGGTCGTATATACTTACTTCAACCTCTAGATAATTGCCGCCTATGACTCTAAAGTACTGATTAAACATGTCGCCATCTGGTGTGAACGTATTTGGAACATAAAAGAAAGGGTCAAAAAAGATGTTCACTTGACTTTGAGCAGTACAGCCGTTTTGATCTGTAAAATAGACGCTGTAAATAGCGTTTTGATTTGGATTCACCGTAGTGGATTGACAAGTTGGGCAAGAAACTTCGTCAGGTGGAGACCACAGAAAAGCGCCGGGCCCTGATGGA